>JAHEFN010000187.1 GCA_024640185.1 Gemmatimonadota bacterium
GCGAGAAGGCTCGTCCCTCGGCGATGTCGTACTTCTTGATCGCGAAATATTCGGCGTCGACGGTGTGCACCTGGATCTGCGCCGCTTCGCGACCCTTCCACCGCACGGTCATCTGGTCGAAGCCCTCGCGCGCGGTGCGGGCCGGGATGGTCATCCGGGCACGAATGAACTCCGCGTCATCGGTGGTGATCCGCTGCTGGCGCTGCCACACCCGCTGCTGTTCCGCCGAGACGTCGCCCATGGTGATGTTCGGTCGCGAACGGAGCTGGAAGGTGTTCACCCCGATCAGCGCGCCGGCGAACTTGTCGGTCATGTAGACGTTCATCCCCTGAACCACCGAGACGACGGCAATCAGGAACGTCACGCCGATCATCACCCCGACCAGCGAGAAGAAGCTCTTCAGCTTCTGGGCGCGGATCGACGTCAGCGCGAGCCGGACCGCCTCGAAGAGGGGCATCTCAGGCCGCGCCGGCCATGGCGACCCGCTCGGTGACGCGATCGGTGTCGATCAGTCCGTCCCGCAGGACGATCGCCCGGTTGGCGTGCTCGGCGATGTCGGGCTCGTGGGTCACCAACAGGATGGTCTGGCCCTGGGCGTGCAGCTGCCCGAAGACCCGCATGATGTCCTCGCTGGTGCTCGAGTCGAGGTTGCCGGTCGGCTCGTCGGCGAGGAGGATCGCCGGCTCATTGACGAGTGCCCTGGCAATGGCGACGCGCTGGCGCTGTCCGCCGGAGAGCTCGTTGGGCTTGTGGTCCATCCGATCGGCGAGGCCGACCTTCTCGAGCGCCCGCTCCGCCCGCTGGCGGCGCACCTTGTTGCTCAGCCCGGCGTAGACCAGCGGCAGCTCGACGTTGGCCAGCGCCGTGGCGCGCGGGAGGAGGTTGAAGGTCTGGAAGACGAAGCCGATCTCCCGGTTGCGCACCCGGGCCAGGTCGTCATCGCCCATCTGCGAGACCAGGTGGCCGCTCAGCCAGTAGTCGCCCGCCGTCGGCGTGTCGAGGCAGCCGAGGACGTTCATCATCGTCGACTTTCCCGAGCCCGAGGGGCCCATGATCGCCACGTATGCGTTCCGGGCGATGTCGAGATCGACCCCGGCGAGTGCCCTGATCCGCTCACCACCCATCAGGTACTCACGGGTGATCCCACGGAGGCGGATGACCGGGTCGTTCACTGGGAGCCGCCCTTCGCCTCGGCCGCCGTCTCGATGGCCTTGACCCTGGTCGAGTCGGTCATGTCCCGGATCGCCTGGTAACTGCCGGCGACGATGGTCTCGCCTTCGCGGAGGCCCTCGAGCAACTCGAAATGCTCGTCGCCGGTGATGCCGACCTTGACCGGACGGAACATCGCCACGCCCTCCTCGACCACGAAGACGCCGAGTTGGTCCTTCGGCTTGACGCTGGGGGCGCCGCCGGTCAGTGGTGCACCGGTGGCGTTGTCCGTGGTCGCCTCATGGGCGCGGGCGGTCAGCGCGATGATCGGAATCGCGAGGGCGTCATCCCGCACATCGGTGATGATCCTGGCGGTCATCGACAGGTCGGGCCGGACATCGGCCGGCGGATTGTCGATGGTCACCTCGACCTCGAAGTCGACGGCCCGGTCGGTGCTCTGGCCCGCCGCCGAGAGCATCGCGGCACTGTTGGCGATCCGGGTCACCCGACCGGCGAACTGGGAGTCGGGGAAGGCGTCGATCGACACCGACACCGAGTCGCCGAGGGCCAGCCGGACCACGTCGGTCTCGTCGACCTTGACCAGCGCCTGGATGACCGACAGGTCGGCGATGCGCATCAGCATGCCGACATCCCGGGAGAAGGTGCCCGGCACGGCGACCTCGCCCTCCTCGACCGCCAGGCGCACCACGCGACCGGCGATAGGGGCGTAGAGCTTGGTGCGGGCCAGGTTGTCGCGGGCCTCGGTCAGGGAGGCCTGTGACTGTGCCAGCTGGGCCTCGCTGGCCTTGAGGTTGGCCTCGGCCACGTCGAACCCCTGCTGTGCCTGCTCGATCGCCTCATCGGAGATCAGGGTCGGGGTGGTCCGCTTGAGTTCGCTGGCGCGTGCCAAGGCCCGGCCGGCCTGATCCCGATTGACGGTCGCCTGCAGCACACTCGCCTGTTGCGAGGTGAGGAAGGCCTCGGCCCGGTCGACGGCACCCTTGAACTGGACCTCGTCGAGTTCGACCAACAGTTGGCCCTTGCTCACCAGGTCGCCCTCCTCCACATGAATCCGGAGGATGCGCGCGGTGACTTCCGACTGGAGGTCCACCTGGCTCTTCGCCTCGATGTTCCCGCTGGCGGTCACGGCCGAGACCAGGCTCTGTCGGGCGACCGGTTCCAGGCGCACCTCGACTTCCTTGTCCTTGCCGGCCCCACCGAGGGTGACGATCGCACCGATGGCGATCACCGCCAGGAAGATTCCTACCCCGATCTTTGCTCCACGTGACATCTTGGCTGTCCTCTCCGGTCAGCGAAGTGGGCTACCGACGGTGAGCTCGAGTTCGGCCACCGCGGTGTGATAGTCATAAATCGACTGGACGTACGTTGCTTCAGACTGTGTAACGGCATTCTGGGCATCGGCGACTTCGAGGGCGGTGCCGCTGCCGATCTGGTAGCGCTGCTGTGCCAGCGAGAGTTGCTCCGCCGCCAGCGCCCGATTGCCATCGGCGATCCGGGCCGCCTGCCAGGCGGTCGTGACACCGAGGACCCCGAGCCGGACGCCGGCATCGATCCGGAGCCGTTCGAAGCGGAGCGATTCCCGGGCGTCGTCTTCCTGGGCCCGGGCCGCGGAGACCCGCGAGGCCCGTGAGAACCCATCGAAGAGGGGCAACGACACCCCGAACGAGATCGACCACGGTGAGCGGGTGAACGAGAACGGCCAGCCGGTGTTGGCGTCGCGGATCTGCTGCTCGACCTCTGGCAGCAGCGCGGTGCCGCTGGCGTCAAGGCCGGCAAAGGCGTTGCAGTCGGGGATGATCCCCCCGTTGGGGGAGGGGTGAGGCGACGTGAGCCGGTCCAGGATGCCGTTCTGGAAGGCACAGTTCTGCGCCTGCCCCTGGGCCCCGCCGAGGGCACTCTGGATCTGTGGGCCGGTATTGGTGAACTGCTGGGTGAAGCCCGAGAGACCGGT
This sequence comes from Gemmatimonadota bacterium, assembly GCA_024640185.1. Classification (GTDB taxonomy): domain Bacteria; phylum Gemmatimonadota; class Gemmatimonadetes; order Gemmatimonadales; family GWC2-71-9; genus Palsa-1233. The sequence goes on from JAHEFN010000187.1 coordinate 3,122, forward strand.
GCTGATGGAGAATGACGGCAGGTACTCGGACCGCGCCGAACTGACGCCGAGCGCTGCCGCTTCCTGTCGAGCGTCGGCGGCCCGGAGCTGTGGATTGCGGGAACGGGCCTGTGCCTGGAGTGCCGCGACCTCGAATGCCGGCTCGGTGAGCGCGAAGCGCTCCGTCAACACCAGCTGCTCGATGTCGCCCTCGATCGGCAGCCCGATCCGGCGGACCAGCTCGATTCGCGCTGCCGTCTGCCGTTCCCGCGCCCGCAGCAACTCGAGGTCGGAGTTGGCCTTGGCGACCTCGGCCTGTCGGACATCGACCATGTTCCCCCGACCGACATTGAACTGGGCCTGGGCCTGGGTCAGGAAGTCCTGATTCCGGGCAACCTGCTGGATGGCAACGTCGACGTTGGCGGCCGCCCGGAGCGCTGCGAGGTACTGGCTGACGATGTCATAGGTGAGATTCGCCTCCTGCGCGGCGATATTCTCTTCGACGGCGCGCTGGTTCGCCTTGCCCTGCTTCGGGGCGAGCAACTTCGCGTAGGAGATTCCCCACGACGCCGAGATGTTGTAGTTCGAGCTGATCGTGGAGGAACCCTGCGAGAAGATCTGGTCGGCGAACCGCTGCGAACCGGCGCGCGAGTAGCCGAGTGAGCCGCTCGAGTTGAGCGACGGCAGCAACGACCCGTAGGCGGCCCGAACCTGGGCCGCGGCTGGGTCGGCGTCATTGAGGACCTGCTGGTAGGTCGGCGAGTTCCGGCTGGCCAGTTCGAGCGCCTCGGCCAACGAGAGTTGGCCGGGGATGCCCCCAGCACCCTGAGCCACCAGCATGCCCGGGAGAAGCGCCAGGATGACCGCTCGACACACGAATCGGATAGCCATGTTCCGCCCTTTGGGTTCCATCGGACCGAGTTAAGTGAATTCCTCTGACCCCTCGTACGATCCGTCCGCACCGAAGTTTCAAGGTGGGACATCCCCTCTGCAACCTACTGGGGCCGGGGTCTGGCTGGCGGTCGGTGGGGTCGGCATGGTGGTTGGCGAGGCGGCCTTTCAGGCCACCTGGCCCTGGCTGGTGGCGGCCGGGGCCTTGGCGGCCGGGGTGGCGATCAGCGCCTGGCGGACGCGGACCCGATCGGCGGTGGCCCTCACCTTCGGGCTCTGGCTGCTCGCCGCGGTCCTCACCGTCTCCGCTTGGCGGGGGTGGCGGGTGGGATCGGCGCCCGACGCGGTGGCACGGGCCGCCGTCGAGCAGGCGGTCGACGCGCGTGATCGCACCCTGGCCAGTGCCGTGGCCGGGGCGCGTCAGGTGGGACTCAATGCCCTCCAGCGCACCGCCGGGGCCGCCCCGGGTGAGGCGCCTGAGCTGCGCGATCTCCTCGGGAGCGGACCACTCGAACAGGGGCTGGTCGTCTTGGGTGGCGACACGGTGATCGCGGTGGCCGGGCCCCAGCGGACGGCCCCGATCGATCCGACGCTCGCTGCGGCGCTGGTCCGTGAGCCGTTCGCCCATCTGTTGGTCATCACCACCGCCGGCGCCGGTGCCCGCAGTGCCCAGGTGACCCTGCTTCTCGATGCCTCGGCTGCCTTGCCGGCGTCCGGGGCCTCGCTGGCCGACGCGGCCCGAGGCTGGCGCAACGTCGATTGGAGTTGGGGGTCGTCGGCGCCGCACCAGGGTTTCGGCTCGGCGGCCGAGGCACTGCGGGGTGTGGCCGCTGCGATGGCGCCGGGTGCGCCGCCAGAGGCGACCCTGGTCGCCCGAGAGGCGGTGTTGGCTCGCTGGCTCGCGGTCCTCGCCCTGTCACTCCTGGCCCTCGTCGTGCTGCTCGCCGGCGCACCACCGATGGCCCGGGCGGTCGCCTTGGTGCTGCCGCTCTGGGTGATGCTCCGGGCCGGCGTGGTGGCCAGCCTGCTGGGCCCGGTCGCCATGCCGGCGCTGCTGGCGGCCGCCACCCTCCTGATGCTCGCCGTGGTGCTCTGGCGTCGTCACCCGCGCCGGACACCGATCGGTCTGTCGGCCTCGATCATCCTGTTGGCGCTGGCGCCACCGCTGGTGGCGCTCGCCGGATGGGCAATGGCCGCCCGGGTCGGCGATGGGGGGTTGCTCTCCTGGTTCGGCTGGCAGGCCGTCCTGGCGCTCACGACCGCTGCCTACCTCGCGATCGCTTCGGCACCGCTGC
>JAHEFN010000188.1 GCA_024640185.1 Gemmatimonadota bacterium
GCCCTGGAGCACGCCTCCGAGTACCGAATTGGCCACGGACAGGCGGTGGCCTTCGGCTTGATCGAGGAGGCGGTGATCGGCGAGTCAATGGGGGTGACGGCCACCGGCACCGCCGAGGCCCTCACGAACCTGCTGGCAAAGTTCGGCTTCGACACCACGCTGCCACCATCGGTCGATGAGAGCCGCTACCGCGCCGCGCTCCGCAGCGACAAGAAGAACCGCAACGGCAAGGTGCGTGCTGTGCTGCTCCGGCGGATCGGCGCCGTGGCGCGGCATCAGGACGGCAGCTGGACGTGGGAGATCGTTGCTCGGTGAACTGATCTTCTCCACAATGGGCCGCGCTTCTTGAATACCGGAACCTCACACTGGCTCGTGGGTTACCCCGTTCACCCACACGCTTGTGGACAACACCGTTGTGGACGAGGTCGACAAACCGGCTAAGTCCAATGCCCGTAAGTCATTGTGATGTTTATGTTTACGGCCCCTTGACAGGGGCTTTTGGCTTCCCATCTTGCGATTGTACTTGGTCGTACGATCGATCTCTCCTATATCCCAAAATTCAGCCGCAGAGTGGGCCATGCCCCGACGTCGTCGAACCGTCGCCCCCAAGGCGCGTTTGCCAGTCGCCCCTGCTGCCGCGGAGTCGTTTGAGCAGTATCTCCGCGACATCAAGGACCTTCCGATGATCACCGACATCGAGGAGGAGCGGTCGCTTGCCCGGAAGGCGCGGGCCGGCTGCCATGAGAGCGCCGAACGACTGGTGACCGCCAATCTCCGCTTCGTGATCGCCTTCGTGAAGCGGTATCAGGGGCATGGACTCGACCTGGGCGACCTGGTGGCGATCGGCAACGAGGGACTGTTGCGGGCGGTCTGGAAGTTCGATCCCGAGCGTGGTGTGAAGTTCATCTCCTACGCCGTCTGGTGGGTTCGACAGGCGGTACTCAAGGCCCTCGCCGAACAGACCAGGTCGGTGCGCTTCCCGCTCAACCAGAACACCGCCGTGGTCCGATTCGCCAAGGCCCAGGGCATGCTGGCACAGGAACTCGGCCGCAGCCCCACCGACCATGAGCTGGCCACCGCCTTGGCACGACCGCTCAACGAGATCCGCGATGCCAAGCGCCTGTTCGTCAGTGAGGTCTCGCTGGATGCTCCGGTTGACGGAGGCGACAGTCGCTCGGCCACCCTGGGAGAGCGACTCCCGATGGGCGAGGGCAATGCCATCGAACGAGAGACCGACCAGTCGCTCCGCCGTGAGTTCCTTGAGCGGCTCTTCCGCCGCTACCTCACCCCGAGGGAGCGCCGGATCCTCTCGCTGTACTATGGCCTCGATCCGGACGAGGAGTCCCATACCCTCGAGGAGATTGGCACGGCACTCGGCGTGACCCGTGAGCGGATCCGCCAGCTGCGCGAGCGGGCGTTCGCCAAGTTGCGCGACTGTCCCGAGGTCCGCCACCTCGGGGAGTTCCGGGCGGCCTAGCATCGAGTTGGTGCCGCCTCGAAGCAGGGCAGCGGAGGAGGGAGAGACACGAGACCCGCCCTACCCCCTCCAGCGGTCCCCGCCTATCGTGTGGTGTGCCAGATCCCGCCGCCGCTCCCCCGGAGTTCGCATGATCCCCGACCTGACCATTTCCGCCGAGCAGATCGCCCTGCTCGGCCACGGGCGTCATGCCGTCGCGACACCCGATGCCGTCTTTCGGATCGAGGGACCGGGTGCGGTTGCCTGTTTGCAGGGCATCGTCACCAATGAGGTTGAGAAGGTGGTGATCCCGTCGCTGCGCTACGGGGCCGTGCTGACCCCGAAGGGGATGATCGTGACCCCGCTCTGGATCCGCCGCGATGTCGAGGGATTCTGGTTGGTGGTCCCACCGGAAGGGCATGCGCCACTGCAATCGCTTCTGGCCCGCTCCTTCCCTCCCCGGCTCGCCAAGGTCACCGATCGCTCCGATGCCGTCACCGCATGGCGTCTCTTTGGCCACATCACCGAAGCAGATGTCGAGCTCGACCTGGCAATGCCCGACGAAAAGGCACCGTTTGCGGCGATGGCAATCGGGCCGTCTGCCGACATGCTCGAGACCTTGGCCGCGAAGGGCTGGCTCGCGGGAGAGCCCACGTTGGCGCGCCTTGCCGAAGTGCTTGGCGGCTGGCCCGCCCTCGGTCACGAAATCGACGAGAAGACCCTGCCACAAGAGGTTGGGTTCGACTCGCTCGATGGCGTCAAGCACGACAAGGGATGCTACGTCGGCCAGGAAACCGTGGCGCGGCTCCACTTTCGCGGACATCCCAATCGAACGCTTCGTGCCGTGATCGGTGATGGTACCCCCCCGGGAGATGCGGTGCTCCGGTCGGGCGAGAAGTCGGTGGGGACGATTGCCACTCTGATTACCGTCGGCAATCGCTGGCTGGCAACGGCCAAGATCCGGCGCGAGGTGTCGACGGGCGACACCGTGCTGCTGGGCGGTCGAGAACTCCGGGTCATCGACTTCCCCATCGACCCGATGACGCTCGCGGGCTGAAACAACGACGCCCCGAAGCAATGCTCCGGGGCGTCGTCCTCATCCAGTACAACGAGACGAGACTAGTGGTCCATCGCGCCTTCGGCAGCGTCCATCGCCTCATTCGCCTTGGCAGCCACGCTGTCCACGGCCTCATTGGCCATGCCAGCCATCGAGTCGACAGCCTCGCTCATGGTCCCCGCTGCTTCATCGACCATCTCGGTGGTCGCCTCTGCTGCATCGTCCATACCCTCTTCACCAGCTTCGCCGCATGCCACTGCACCAAGCAGCGCCGCCGCCATCAGGAACTTCCGCATTGCCTCTCCCTGTAAATGAATCGCCACAGCATCCCACCCGGCCGCCGATCGGCGGCCGGAATTCCCGGACATGCTGACAGGAAGGTACTTGCGGTACCGCAACAGTCAAGCAGACTAAGCCGGTATCACAAAAGCACTTCCACGGCAGGACACCGAACAGAGGCCGAAGTTGGCGGCCGGAAGTCCGGATCAGCTCGCACGGGGAGCGGCCGCGACGATCAGGTCCGCGGCATGCTCAAGCCCGATCCGGCCGGTGTTGATCGTGAGGTGGTAGCCTATTGGGTCGCCCCAGTCACGATCGTACCACTGCCGGTGATAGCGCCGGCGATGGCCATCGACATCACGGATCCTCTTCTGAGCGGCCTCCTCATCGGAACCCAGTCGGTCGGCGACGATCCGGATCCGATGGTCGATTGGAGCGACCAATTTGACATGGAGGGTGTCGTCCCGCCGTCCCAAGAGGGCCACCGCCCCCCGGCCGACCACCACGGTGTCGGCATCGGCGCAGGCATCGGCCACCACCTGCTCGGTCAACTTCACCAACCGTGACTCCTCCGCTTCCGGCACCGCGAGCGGTTCTGGCCCGAGCAATTCGGGGGTGGCCGCAGTCAGGGCGCGGGCGAGTCGCTCGATAAACGACGGCCCCCGCTCCTCGAGGCGAGCGACCTCCTCAGGTGCCATCCCGGCTCGGCGGGCGACTTCCTCGACCACTTGATTGTCGACCAGCCGCCAGCGGAGGGTATCGGCCACCATGCGGGCCACCGTCGAACCACCGGCACCGTACTCACGCGAGATCGTGATCAGCATCTACCCCTCCACGGCTTGCCAAAGCCTGGACCGCAGGATGAAGGCACCGAGCAGGGCGACCACCCCGGAGCCACCGATGGCGATCGGGGTTCCCCAGTGTTCACCGACCCAGCCCGCCTGGAACGCCCCCAGCGGGGCCAGCCCCAACACCACGAATGAATAGACCGCCATCACCCTCCCGCGCAGGTCGGAACTCGCCGCGAGTTGGAGTGAGGTGGCCGTTGAGATGCCAGTGGTGGCCATCGCCGCCCCGGTCACAGCCATGCAAATGAGCCCTGCCGTGAAGGAGCGCATCAGCGAAAAGGTGATGACACTCATCCCCAGGGCGATGGCACCACCGGAGGCGAGCCGGGCACGGGGGATCCGCCGGCCAATGCCACCGACAATGATCGCCCCCATCGCCGCACCGATCCCGATTGCCGAAGTGAGGGCCCCGTAGCCGGAGGCCTCGGTCCCCAGCACGTCGCGGGCAAAGACCGGCAGAATGGGGATGAACGACACCCCGAAGATCGTCATCAGGACCATCTGGGAGGTCAGCGCCTTGAGGGTCGGCTCGGCAGCGATGAAGTGCACTCCGGTGAAGACCGACGGTCGTTCCGTGGAACGGTGCGGCGCTGCTCGATGACGAATCCGTACCAGGCCGACCAGCACCGCCACGTAGGAGACGGCGTTGATCGCGAAGCAGGCGCCGGGGCCGGCCAGGGCGAGCACCACACCGGCGATCCCGGGGCCGATGACCCGCGCCAGGTTGTAGATGGTCGAGTTGAGCGCCGCGGCCGAGACGAGATCCTCGCGGGGCACCAACTCGACGAGGTAGGACTGCCGAGCAGGAACCTCAAAGGCCACCGCGGCGCCGTGAATCAGGGCCAGGGCCCAGACCCAGTGCACCGTGACGATCCCCGACAGCGTCAGCCCGGCCAGCACCGCGGCCTCGAGCATCATGATCCCCTGGAGGATCATGATGAAGCGTCGCTTGTCGACCCGGTCGGCGACCACCCCACCGTACAGCGTGAAGAGCAGGATCGGCAGGGTACCCAGGGTGGTGACCATGCCGACGTCGAAGGCCGAGCCGGTGAGTTCGAGCACCAGCCACCCCTGGGCGATCATCTGCATCCAGGTGCCGACCAGCGAGATGGTCTGGCCGGTGGCGAAGCGGGCGAAGTCGGGGTGGCGGAACGCCCGGAACGGCCCGTCGACGGTGGCGGACTTCAGCTCATCGAGGAACGCCTGCAGGCGAGGGCGGCGGGCCATGGGGGGAAGGAGCTCCCGCTACCGCCAGCGCACCGTCTTCACCCGGGTGCCCTGTCGGATCATCACCCCGGACTCCATCCCGTTCATCATTGCCAACTCGTCAGCCGAGACCGCGTCGTTGCTCGCCGCGGCCAGCGCGTCGAGGGTCATCTGCCGACTGAGGGTGACCACGTCGAGCTCCCGCACCCGGCGGAAGGTCATGTTGCTTGGTGTGCGTGCGAAGCTCTTCGCGACGCGATCGATGGCGACGATGTACTGGTTGTCGGCACCGGAGAGCCTGAGCCCGAGCAGTTGATAGACCGCCCCGCCGAGCTCGATGAATGTTGCCGTCCCGACGATGCGCTGTCCGTTGGACTGTTGCACCACGAAATCCTCGCTCGCAGCGGGGAGTCCGTTGATCGGCGCTCGCGATGAGCCG
>JAHEFN010000189.1 GCA_024640185.1 Gemmatimonadota bacterium
CGAGGTGCGCGAGTTCGTCGAGGAGTATCTCGTCAATGGGCGCCGGATCCTGGTGCTCGCCGAGGGGCGCCTGATCAACCTCTCGTCGGCCGAGGGACACCCCGCCTCGGTGATGGACATGTCGTTCGCCAACCAGGCGCTGGCGGCGGAGTACCTGGTCGAACAGACCGGCAAGCTCGACAAGGCCGTGCATCGGTTGCCGCCGGCCGTGGACGCCGAGATCGCCCGCCTGAAGCTCGCCGCCATGGAGGTGGCGATCGACACGCTCACCGAGGAGCAGGTCACCTACCTCGCGAGCTGGGACGCTGGCACCTGATCCGATGATTCGCGTCACGGTCACCCGGCTGGCCATCGACCGCACGACCAACACCCCGGTGGTCTTCCTCCGCGAGGCGGTGGGGACCCGGGGTGTTGGCATTTGGATCGGGGCGCCCGAGGCCAACGCGATCGCCTTGATGCTCCAGGGACAGACGCCCCCGCGACCGATGACCCACGACCTGCTCAAGGCGGTGATCGAGGCGATCGGCGGTCGGGTCCGGCAGGTGGCGGTGACCGCGGTCCGCCACGGGACCTATCTCGCCGAGATTCACCTCGCCCGCGCCGATGGCACCACCCTGACGCTCGACGCGCGCCCATCGGACGCGATCGCCCTCGCCCTCAGGGTCGGGGTGACCATCCTCGCCGCGGAGGAGCTGCTCGATGAGGAGGGCACCTCCACGGATGAGGCGCCGGAACCCCTCTCCGCCGAGGCCCTGCGGGAGCACCTCAAGCGACTCGGCCCCGAGGATTTTGGACGATTCCTGCCGTGATGGCGCTGCTTTGGGCCGCGGCCCTTGCCCTGGTCCCCCTGATGCCCCCTCCGGTGGTCGTTCGCGGGCAGGTGGTCCGGATCATCGCCGGGGACACCGTGGTCGCCCCAGGGGCCCGTGTCACCCTCCACCGGATCGGCACCTCCCAACAGGGCGCCATCGATTCGTCGGCGACGGACGCGACGGGTCGGTTCCAGCTGCGCGCCGAGGCCGACAGCACCGACGTGCTCTTGGTGAGCGCGAACTGGCATGGGGTCGAGTACTTCGCCCAACCGGTGGTGGCCGGCACCCCGGTCACCGTCGTGGTGGTCGACACCGCCTCGACGGCGGTCGTCGGGCTGGCCGCCCGGCACCTGATCATCGGTGGCCCGGCACAGGACGGGACCCGCGAGGTGATCGATCTCGTGGTGCTCAGCAATCGCAGCGGGTTCACCAGGGTCGCCATGGAGGACTCGGGAACGACCTGGCGATTCCGCTTGCCATCGCAGGCGGCCAATCTGGTCGTCGGTGATGCCGATTTTGCGGCCGATGCCTTCGATGTCCATGGCGATACGCTCCTCCTGCACGCGCCGATCCCGCCCGGGGAACGTCAGTTCTTCCTGCAGTACCAGCTGGCACCGGGGACTCGCTTGGTCAACCTGCCGATGCTGCCGCATCCGGATACCCTTTCGGTCTTGACCGAGGAGGAGTCGGTGGATGTCGGTCCGGCCCTGGTTCGGGTCGCCGATGAGGAGGTCCAGGGGCGTCGCTTCCTCCGCTACGTCGGCGGAGCGTCGGTCGACACCGCCCTGGTGCTCGGCTTCGATCGTGGTGCCGGGATGCCGGGCTGGCTGCTGCCCGCCCTCGTGGTGGTGCTCGGACTTGTGCTGGTGCTCGCCACCCGTCGGGCACTCTTGCCGCGCGCCCGGCCGTGACCTAGGTTCGGCAACGTTCGACAGTGACCAGCGAACGGGGATCCTCGGAAGTCCGGTGCAATACCGGCGCGGCCCCGCCACTGTAACGGGTGCAGTTTGTCGTCGCATCTTCGGCCACTGGGGTGAGACCCTGGGAAGGCACGCGACGGACCCGAAGCCAGGAGACCTCTCCGTTCGCGCCACCACATCACCCTCGGGGGAGGGAGATGGTGGCGTGGTCGTGAGGCAGCTCCACCACCTCACCTTCCGCGCACCCGTCTCCTGCTCCCCGACCGGAAGACGGGTTCTTCGTGGCCACCTCCGCCCACCCCAGACGACTCGCGATGACACTGCTGGTGCTGGTGAGCGCGGCGACGATGCTGTTCGGGGTGCTGGTCGGGGCGGTGCGATTGACGCCGGATGCGATCTGGACCGCCCTGCTCGATCCCGCGGCACCCGGAGCCTCGATCGTCCGCAACCTGCGCGTGCCGCGTGTCATCCTCGGGTTCGGGGTTGGCGGGGCACTCGCCATGGCCGGGGCGACCCTGCAGGCCGTCATCGGCAATCCGCTGGCCGAGCCCTGGTTGCTCGGCCTCTCGGGCGGTGCCTCGCTCGGGGCGGTGATGGCGGTCGTCATTGGCCTGCCAGCCGGGTGGAGTGTGGCGGCGTGCGCGACCGTCGGGGCACTGGTGGCGATCGTGCTGGTCTACCGGATCGCCGTGGTGGCCGGCCGCCGCCTCGACCCCCGGGTGCTGCTGCTGGCCGGTGTGGTCGTCGGGGCGTTCGCCAGCGCGATCAGCGCGGCGATCCTCGCGGTGGCGGACCCGTTCACCTTCCGGGCTGCGGCACTCTGGTTGTTCGGGGGATTCGCTGGCGCCTCCTGGGGGGTGGTGCTCCGCTTCCTCCTCGCCGCCCTTCCCGGTGTGCTCGTGCTCATCTGGTTGGCGCGCTCGCTCGACCTGCTCGCCCTCGGTGACGAGACGGCCACGGCGCTGGGGGCTGATGCCGGTCGTGTGCGCCGCCTCGCGATCCTCACCACGGCGGTGTTGACGGCCCTCACGGTGTCGGTGGCCGGTGTGATCGGTTTCGTCGGGCTGGTCGTGCCCCACGCCATGCGCTGGCTGATCGGCCCCCTGCATCGTCGCTTGTTGCCCGGGGTGTTTCTCGCTGGCGGCAGCTTCACCGTCCTCGCCGACGCCATCGCCCGGACAGCCCTCGCGCCCGCCGAACTCCCGGTCGGGGTGGTCACCGCCTTGGTGGGTGTGCCCCTCTTTGCCGTGTTGCTGCGTCGGAGCGTCGGATGACCCTGTGCGCCAGGGAGGTCACGGTGCACTATCCGGGAGCGGACGCCCCCGCGGTGCGGGCGGCGAGCCTGACCCTGTCCCCCGGCGAACTCGTCGTGGTGGCCGGACCCAACGGCAGTGGCAAGAGCACCCTCTTCAGCGCGATGTTGGGACTGCAGCCACTGGTCGGCGGCGCGGTGACCCTCGACGGCCGACCGGTTGGCGACTGGTCGCGTCCCACCTTTGCGCGGCAGGTCGGTGGGCTGCCGCAGCGCGAAGAGGGGGCCTTCCCACTCCGGGTGCGGGAGGCCGTGATGTTGGGGCGCTGGGCTCGACTCGGTCCCTTCGCCCGGGTCGGGTCGGATGACCGATCTGCCGTCGAAGGGGCGTTGGCGCGGACCCGCTTGCTGCCACTGGCCGATCGCTCGACCGACACGCTGAGTGGTGGCGAGTGGCAGCGGGTGCGTTTGGCGAGGGCCCTCGCCGCGGAGCCACGGCTGTTGCTGCTCGATGAACCGGGGGCCGCGCTCGACCTCGCGCACGAGATGGCCCTCTTCGAGCTGCTGCGGGAGCTGGTCATCGCTGGCATCGGGGTGCTGGCGATCACCCATCACCTGAATCTCGCGACGCGGTATGCCGACCGCATCGTCCTGCTCGACCGCGGCACGGTGGCGGGGGAGGGCGCTCCCGCGGCGGTGCTCACGGCCTCACTCCTCTCGCGGGTCTTTGACTGGCCGGTCTCGGTCCAGGCCCTGGCGGATGGCTCGCCACACCTGATTCCCCTCCGCCGCGATGAGATGGACCCGGACGGGAGCGGCTCGCGGCCTCGGTGACAGGGAGGGGCACCATGCGGGCTGGGTGGTCCGATGGGCTCCGGGCGGCCGGGATTTTCCACCGACCCGCACCACGTTACCCTCCATGGGGGATCGTGGACTGCGTCGTGAAGGCTCCGTGGGCTGGGTCAGGCGCGCAAGAACCAAGAGCGAGGAAACGCCCGATGCGGATTCGTGCCACCCACCTGCTTGCCACCCTGGCCATCGCCGGCTGCGCCCCGACGACCAGCACCGGCACCCTCCCGATCGAGGTGTTGGTGGTGCTCGATCAAGCCAGCTCCTCCCTGGTGCTGATTGCTGTCGACTCGACCGAGGCGCGGCGGAGCATCTCCCTCGCCGAAATCCCCGACTTCACCCCACAGCTGTTGGCGGCCCGCGGCAACATCGCGGTGGTCATCGGCGTCCAGCCGAAGGCCGTCATCGTCGATCTCACTGCCGGCCCGATCGGACCACCGCTGCTGCTCAACTTCGTCCCCTCCGAACTCTTCATGACCGATGCGGGGATCGCCTATGCCGGCTCCCCGCAGTTCGACGTGCTCAACCGGATCGACCCGGTCGGTCATGTGGCGACCTTCCAGTCGGTCGCCGGTGGGGTGGGGGGCTTCGGTGTCGCCCGCGGTCGGTTGTACGCGGTGGTGGCCAACCGTGTCGGCTGTGATGAGGCGCAGACGCCACCGTGCAATGCCGATGGGCAGAGCTGGCTGACCGAGTTGGCGGTGGGGGCCGGGGCGGACTCGATCCCGATCAGCGGTCCCGGCAATGCGGGACGGGCGGTCGCTGGCCCCGATGGCTTGCTCTACGTCCTCAATCGCGGTGACGGCGCACCCGAGGAAGGTCGCCTCTCGGCCGTCGACCCGATCACCAACGCCGAGATTGCGTCCTACGGTGGGTTCGGCCCGGGGCCGCGTTTCATCGCCAGCGATGGTCTCGCACGAATCCTCATCGCCAGTCAGGCCGGTGGCCTGATGGAGTTCAGCGCCCGCGACCGCCGCGTGGTGCGCGGCTTCGGTTCCGGCATCTCGCTGCGGACCCCTGCCGACTTGCTGACCGACGCCGTGGGTCGGGCCTATGTCGTCGAGTTCGGGGGCTGTACGGCCGACAACCCGGGGCGCATCCGCGTCTTCGGCACCGACCTGGTCGAGGGTCCCGACATCTCGCTGCCGTGCCCCGTCGCGGCCGCCGTCGGTGAGGTGCCTGCCGATCTCTTCGCCACCGTGAACTGACGCCGTGGCGGGCGCCACGCTGACCCCGGCGGTCGTCGTCGGTGCGCTGCGGTACGGTGAGACCTCCCGGATCGTCCGTCTGGCCACGCGGGATCTCGGCGTGCAATCGGCGATCGCCAAGGGTGCCCTGCGACCCAAGTCGCGATTCGGGGCGGCCCTCCAGCTGCTCGCCGAGGGGACAGCCCACCTGCTGCCCGGTCGGG
>JAHEFN010000190.1 GCA_024640185.1 Gemmatimonadota bacterium
ACCGCTGGCACCAGGCGGTGAAACTCGTCATAGGCATCGAGCGCCGCGGCTGGCCCGATGTTGAGCAGCGACCAGAGCGGCAGCTCGCGGAGGTCCGCCTCCTGGCCGTCCGGGAGCCGCGCCAAGACGGCGACCTCGAGGCGGCGGGCGGCCAGCGCCAGGCTGACGGGGAGGTACCGCACCCCGCGGGCGGTCCAGATCCCCTGGAAGTTGGCGACGGTCCCGCCGCTGGTGATGTGGCCCCAACAGCTGGCCGGGTCGTAGCCGATCATCGCAGCGAGTTGTTGGGCCACCTCGAGCTCGAGCCGGGTGGTGACCGGACTCACTTCCGCGACGACGTTGTTGGGGTTGTAGAGCATGCCGGCGAGATAGCCGACCTGCGATGCGATGGTCTGCTCGGCGAGCATGTGACCCTGATAGCGCCCGCTGAAGAAGGGCACGTCCTGCTTCAGGGCGGCGAGCAAGCCATGGAACTCCTCGGTGAGCCGGGCGACCGCCTCGTCGTACCCCGGCAGGCGGCGGTCAGCCTCGCGAATCGTGAAGCCGTCCTCGGGGTGGTGATTGCGCCGCCAGAAGACATGGTCGCGCAACGCATCGAGCATCAGCCGCTCGACCAGCGCCGCGTTCTCCCCGCGCGGACCGAGGAACCAGGCCCGAAGCGCCTCATCTGGCGCGCTCACCGGTTGGCCGTCACCGCCGGCGGAGGTCATGCGATCCCGGTGCGGATGGCCTCGAGGATCCGGTCCGAGAAGAGGTCGATCTCATCGAGGGTGGTATAGACATTGGGCGTCACCCGGATGCCACTGAATTCCGGATGATTGATCGCCACGGTCAGGATCTTGTGCTTCTCCAGCAGCCAGGCCTGCAGCGCACTGGCGTCGAGTCCCTCCACCTGCAGCAAGGCGATCGCTCCGGCGTGGGGCTGGTCGAGGGGCGTGGGGACCCGCACCCGGTCACTCGCCGCGAGCAGCCGTCGCGCCCACCGATCGCGGAGGTAGCGAAGCCGGGCGATCTTGCGGTCGGCTCCGATGCCCCGGTGGAAGGCGAGGGCGGCGGAGATCGCATTGTGATTGGCTGCGGGGTGGGTGCCGATCTCCTCGTACTTGCGGATGTTGTTGTCCATCGTGGCCGGGGCCGCCATCATCGGCCACAGCGCCGACTGCATCTCCTTGCGGACATACAGGAAGCCGGTGCCGATCGGCGCGAGCAACCACTTGTGCAGTGAGGTCCCGTAGTAGTCCACCCCGAGCGCATCGCGGGTGAACGGGAAGTGGGCGTAGGCATGGGCACCGTCGACGAACACCTTGATGCCCCGTGCCCGGGCCATCTCGGTGATCTCCCGCACCGGGAAGATCTGCCCGGTGAGGTTGGTGATATGGGTCACCTCGATCACCCGGGTGCGCGGGGTGATCGCTTGCCGGAAGATCTCCACCAGCGCGTCCTGCGACGGGGGCGGCACCGGGAAGGAGACCTTGGTGAGGACGATCCCCTCGCGGCGGACCCGCTGATCCCAGGTGGTGAGCATCCGACCGTAGTTCTGGTTGGTCACCAGCACTTCATCCCCCGGCTCGAGGTCGATCCCGAGAATCATCGTCTCGAGGGCCTCCGAGGCGTTCCGGGTGATCGCCAGCTCCTCGGGGTCACAGCCGAAGTCGCGTGCGACGTCACGGCGGACACTCTCGATCCGCGGCTCGAGCACGGCCCACATGTGGTGGGCCGGCAGCTCATTGCTGAACCGCAGGTCGCGGATCATCGCCTCGAGGACATGGGACGGCGTCGGGCAGACGCCGCCGTTGTTGAGGTTGACCATGGTGCGGTCGGCATCGAAGGCGCGCTGGATCTCGGACCAGTACTCCTCGTCATCGGCCAGCGTGTCGGCGGTGAGACCCGCCGTCGCGCGCCGGGTACCGAACGCCCGCGCGATCGCATCCGGGCGAAAACCGGGCAGTGCCACGGCGATTCCGGCTGCGCGTGCGAGGAAGTCCCTGCGTGAAGACATCGCTCAGCTCCTGTTGGGATGCATGCAATAGAGCCGCCCGGGCCGATCGGGGCAAACCGCGGCAGCCCTCAAGGGTCGGGAACCGCCCCGATGCCGTGCCGGGCAAAAAAGTCCTCGCAACGGATCCGCACGTCGCGCCACGGACCGATCACCCGGTCGGCGGGCGGGAGCCCGTCGAGCAGGTGCAGGCCATACCGACGGTGCACCACCCGCGAGTCGAGCAGCAGCACCACGCCGCAGTCCCCCGTCCCCCGGATCAGCCGCCCGAACCCCTGCTTCAGCTTGAGCGCGGCGTGGGGGAGGAGATAACCCGAGAAACCGTCCTCGCCCTGCTCCGCGAGGCGCTCCAATCGTGCGGCGGTGAGTGGCTCGCTGGGGACCTTGAAGGGCAGCTTGGCGAGGACCAGCCCCCGCAGGGCACGACCGGGCACATCGACGCCCTCCCAGAACGAATCGGTGCCGAGCAGGATGGCATTCCCCGCGGTCCGAAACCGGTTGAGCAACTGATCCCGCTGCCCCTCGCCCTGGGCCAGGATCGGAAAGCGGTGGCCGAGGGTCCCCCGGATCGCCGTGGCGACCCGGCGCAGCTGGGCATGGGAGGTGAACAGCACGAAGATCCCGCCGTCGGACGCGTAGGCGAGATCGTGCACCACCCCGGCCACCATCGCGTCATGGCCCGCCGGATCCTCGCGGGGATCGGGGGTGTCATCGGGCACCCCGAGGAGACACTGCGACGGGTAGTCGAACGGCGAAGGAAAGATCTCCTGCGCCGTCACCGGACTCTCTGACCCCGCGAGACCGATCCGGGAGGCGAGGAAGGCGAAGTCTCCGCCGACGGCCAGGGTGGCGCTGGTGAGGGCCACGGTCTTGAGGCGATCGAAGAGCAGTTCACGCAGCATCGGCGCCAGATCGAGTGGCACCGCGGCCAGCTGCAGGGTGCTCCCCCGCTGCCCGAGTCGCTCGAGCCAACGCACATCAGGCTGCCGCTGACTCGCGGGCCGGAGCACCGCACCAAGGCCGTCGGAGATCGCCCCGAGCCGCCGCAACACCCCCCGGCACTCCAACAAGAGCCGTGAGCGTCCCTCCGTGAGCTCGACCTGCGCGAGGCGATCGGAAACCGTCTCGACATGTTCCGCCAGCTGCCGAAAGGCGGTCAGCGCGGCCGTCAGCTCCCGCTCCAGGCCTTCCTGCCAGACGGCATGCTGGGCGAAGTCGTCGTCGAGCCGGAAGGGGCCTGGCCCGGCCGCCTCCATCATCCCGAACAGTCGCAGGAAGAGCTGCTCGGCGGCCCGACGGGCATCCGCCGCCGCGGGGAGCAGTCGCTCGTGGACCAGGTCAAGCGAGGCGCGCGAGAGCAGGTCATCGGCGCTGAGGAGGTCGCGTTGCAGCGCCGGAAGGAGCCCCTTGCCACCGCGCTCGAGGCGATTGAACAACCGGGCAACGGCGCGGCTGGAGACCCGGCGACCGAGGTGGTTTGCCGCGACATCCTCGAGGTGATGGGCCTCGTCGATGATCAGCCGTTGGTAGGCCGGCAGGACCGCCGCCTCATCCCAATTGTCGGAGGCCTGCCGTACCGCAAGGTCCGCGGCGAGCAAATGGTGATTGACCACCACCACGTCGGCCTGGGCCGCCCGACGGCGGGCCTGGAAGACGAAACAGCTGTCGAAGTGGGCGCAGCGCAGCCGGGGACAGAGATCGGGTTCCGCCGCCACCTCGTCCCAGACCTCCCCCGTTGGTTGGGTCGGCAGGTCGGCGAGCGAGCCATCGGCGGTATGGGCGGCCCACGCGGCGATGTTGACCAGTTCGTCGAGCTTCTCCGGTTCGAGAAGGGATTGCTGACTCGCGGTCGCGCTGGCCAGGCGTGCCCGACAGAGGTAGTTGCGCCACCCCTTCAGGAGGGCGAAGGTCGGGGTGTAGTCCTCATCGCCCAGGGCGTCACGCAGCAACGGCAGGTCCTTGCCCACCAACTGTTCCTGGAGGTTGATCGTGTTGGTGGAGATCACGGTCCGCTCGTGGTTCGCCCGGGCCCAGGCCAGCGCCGGCACGAGATAGCCGAAGGACTTGCCCACGCCGGTGCCGGCCTCCAACAGCAGCACCCCACCATCGTTGTAGCCGTCGGCGAGAAAGGCGGCCAGGTCACGTTGGCTCTGTCGATCCTCGAACTCACCGAGGTGTTGGGCAATCGGGCCATGCTCCCCGAGCAGCGCCACGACCTCGAAGGGATCGATCGGCACCCGCATCGCGGCGCGAGGGACCTCGACGACGACATAGAGTCGGGTCGCGGCGTTGTTGACGATGCCGAAGCCGATCCCGTCGTCGTGGGCGCGCGACGCGATGGCCAGGTCGGCCTGCGATGGCTCGAGCCGTCCGGAGGGGTGATTGTGGAGCAGCATCTCGCCGCGCTGGGCGACGCCAGGGAGGGCCAGGACCGCGTCGACGCTGCCGCGGGCCACCGCGCGCGCGGAGGCCACCATCCCCTCGGCATCGACGGTGGCCACGAAGGAGACCTCGTTGCCGTCTGCCGCGGCGATCTCCAGGCGGATCAGTTCGGCGGCAGCGAGCAGGAGCCGGTCGGTCAGGTCTTCAGTTCCTTCTTCTTCGCCGCCGGGAAGAGCACGTTGTTGAGGATCAGCCGGTACCCCGGTGAGTCAGGATGCAGCGAGAGGTCGGTCGGGGCATCCCCGATGCCGTGCTGCGGGTCCTCGGGATCGTGACCACCATAGAAGGTCCAGGTTCCCGCGCCCCGATCGCCATGAATGTACTTGACCCAGGGCGCCCCTTCCTCTTCTGCGAGGATCGTGACACCCGGCTTGATGGTGTGGCGACTGAAGGAAGTGGTGAGTCCGTAGAAATCGTCGATCACCCGTTGGTGGTTCTGGACCAGCATGGTGGCCACCGGATCGATCTTGGCGGAGAAGTTGAAGATCGTGAAGACGCCGAGCGGTTCGGGGTTGATGCCGTTGACGTGATGGCCGTCGATGTCGCTGAACACCGCGAGGGATGGTGAGGGTTCGAGGGCGGCACCGTTGAACGCCAAAGCCCGGTCCCATTGCATCCGGGACGCGGCGGCAGGATCCATCGGCGTACCGTCCGCGAACGTGGCGGCGATGTCGGTCCCGGCGGAGGCCAACGCCAGGTCGAGGGTCTCGGTCGCGGTGCACATGGCGAACAGGAAGCCGCCTTGCTCCACGAAGCCGGCGATCCGCTCGGCCACCGCCCGCTTGA
>JAHEFN010000191.1 GCA_024640185.1 Gemmatimonadota bacterium
CTGACAGGGTTGGCATGACCAGCGCCGCGGCGGGGAAGACACCGCTGACCTGGTCCCGTGCGACCTCGGGAAGAAGGGTCGCCGCCAATTCCCCAGGAAGTCCCGTCCCGATCGTCCGTGCGACGGGGCGGAACAGGAATTCCCCTCCGGGACCCTCAAGCCGGAGGCCCACCACTCCTCCCGTCGAGTCGAGGCCGATGATGCGCAGGCCGGCAGGGGAGAGGTCGACCACCGGGAGCCGGACCGGAGTGGTCCATGGCCGGCGGTTGGTCGCACCGAAGGCAAAGCGATAGAGGAAGCCCCTGCCGTACTCGGTCCCGGCCACGATGGTCACCGAATCGGTGGCTCCCTGGGCGGAGACGCCAGCCGGCTGCACCGCGAGAAGGACAGCCCCGAGGGCCAAGGTGACCGTCCGGATCGGAGACCGCTCGGGTCCGGCCGGGGTGTGCTTCGGCATCAGTGATGAGCCTCGGGTTTGGGGAGAGAGACTGAAGAAACTACCACGACCCCGGGGACCGGTCCACCACTGCTCCGATGGGGCATCGTTGCCATCATCCCGGAGGGTGATCGATCCGACCGGGTGCCGCCTGGCTGTCTCTTCTGGCCCGTTGCCGGTGCACGACCCCGTCGAGTCCCACCTGGGGGGCAGGGCGACATCCGTTGAGACGCCCACCCCGACACTGCGGCCGTGACTCATGGCTGACACGGCGTATCTTTGGTCGATGCCTGCCAGTGACCACCCATGCCTTCCATGGCGCCATCATGCCGCGTGCGCCATCATCTCCGCACTCTTGGTGCTGGGCTGCGCCCACGGGGTCAACTACACCGACCCCTCCGGTCCTCGGTTCGGTGGCACCGCGCCGCCCCCGGGAGACTCCCCAGTGTTCACTCCGGGCGTGGTCCGGGTTGCCACGTTCAACTCGGCGTACGCAAGAGATATCGATGGGTTGCTCGCCCTGTTCGAAGGCGATAGCGCGCTGCGCCTGGCGAGCCTCATCGTTCTGCAGGAAATGGACGAGGCATCGGCCGACCGGGTCGCGGATAGGCTGGGGCTGAACTGGGTCTACTACCCGGCGAACTTCCATCCCGTACCGAGGAGTGGCTTCGGGAACGTCCTCCTCTCCCGATGGCCAATCGTGGAGGACAGCAAACTGATCCTCCCGGGACTCTCCTGGAGCCGGGGGACCCAGCGCGCCGCCGTCCTGGGGACGGTCCTCATCGAGGGAGTAGCCGTTCGGGTGGTCGCTGTGCACTTCTCTACGCCACTCGAGGTCGGGTTTGGCGGGCAGCACGATCAGGCAGATGTTGTCATCCAGGCCACCGATGGCATGGAGCGCGTCATCGTGGCTGGAGACTTCAATAGCGGCTCTCTGGGAGCACCCTTCCGCGATGCCGGCTTCCTTTGGCCCAGCCGAGGGCTGGGTGCCACCCACCACATCTTCGGATTCGACCACATCGTGACCCGCGGCTTCACGATGGTTGCCCGAGGGAAGGTCGACGACAACCTGGGTGTGAGTGATCACAAGCCGGTCTGGGTCGACCTTCGGCTGGCCCCCGAGCGGATCACCACGACTCCACCACGCGTCGGATCCCCATGAACGCCGACCGCAGGCCGACCGCAGGCCCAGCGGGCCGACAGCATCACCTGCATGGCCTGCTCCTGCTCGTCCTGGTGGTCGGGTGCGCCGGCGCGATCCCCACACGCCTCGTGCCGGCAGCCGTCCCGGACGAGGTCGTCGGCACATTGCTGCTGATCGGCGACGCCGGTGCGCCGCAGGACGACGATCCCGTGCTCGCGGCCCTCGGCCGGGCGCTCCGGGAAAACCCCGAGCGGTCCACCGCGGTCTTTCTGGGTGACAACGTGTATCCGCAAGGGATCCCGCCTGTGGGCTCGCAAGGTCGCGTTGAGGCGGTTCATCGGCTGCAGCTGCAGCTCGACGCCACGGTCGGCAACGGGGCGTCGGCGGTCTTTGTCGCTGGCAACCACGACTGGGGCCGAGGTGGGGAGGATGGCTGGTCCGCCGTGCGCCGACAGACCGCACTGGTGCGCGAGCTGGGCGAGGGACACGCCGCCCTGCTGCCCGGCGATGGCTGCCCCGGACCGGTGGTGCGCAACGTCCCCGGATTTCGGCTCGTCGCACTCGACTCCCAGTGGTGGCTTCACCGCGGCCCGCGGCCGAGCACGGTGACCGACGGCTGTCGGACCTGGGACAGCACCGCCGTTGTCGTTGGCCTGCACCAGGCGGTCACCGATGATCCCTGGCAGAGCGTCGTGATCGCCCACCACCCACTCGAGAGCCACGGCGAGCATGGTGGGCATTTCCCCCTGCTCGATCACCTCTTTCCGCTCCGGCAACTGAGGCCTTGGCTCGTGATTCCGTTGCCGCTGCTCGGCTCGGCATACCCGATCGCTCGACGCAATGGCATCAGTAGCCAGGACCAGAGTCATCCCGACTACCGACGTTACCGCGGGGCCATCGAAGCGGCGGTGGGCCCCGGGGTGCTCGCCTATGCGGCGGGGCACGAACACTCGCTGCAGGTGCTCGATGAGCCGCCGTTCGCCGCAGAGATCGTCAGTGGGACGGGGTATGACGGCCATACCGATGCCGTCACCCGGGGTCGGGACACGCGATTCGCGATCGCCGCGGGGGGATTCGTCCGGCTGGATCGGCTGCAAGACGGACGGGTGCGGCTCGCCGTCCTCGTGGTTGCCGATGGCTCGGCGCGGGAAGTCCACAGCGAGATCCTCGTCCGACCCGCGCCCTGAGCCCTCCTTCCCGGGGAGGTGGAAACGTCCCCGGTTTCCGCGGTCACCAGGTGGTGGACGGTGACCGCATGTATGACGACTGGCGCCGTACTTGAACGGGCTATCTTGCTTGATGCCTCGACGCGCCCTTGCCCTGATGCTCCTGGCCGCCCCGACGGCCATACTCGCGGCCCAGGAAATCCCGAAGCCTGACTATGTGACGTACCTCCCGCGCGAGGCGCCGCGCGCGGTGACCGAGACGGCAGCGAACATCCAGTTCCAGCTGTTCGGAAACCCCGACAGCCCCACCTGGTCCGATGCCAACCCAGTCGACGGCATCGACGACCGGCGCGGCCTGCTGTTCCTCGAGCTCGCGGAACGCTTCGCCCCGTGGCTTGCCCGGAACACGTACGGCTTCCCGATGGATGTTCGCCGGTTCATCACTGCCACCGACCAGTTCCCGTTGGTCATCGACTCCTTTGACGTGGCACGGCCGTCTCCGTCACTGATGAGCTCTGATTCAATCAACCTCGCCCGCCTCGGGGAGCGGCGCTGTCCGGCGGGCGCCGCGACCGGCGATCCGCGTCCCGACTGTCGTGTGCGTGACCTGCTTGCGGCCAGGGGTCCACAGGTCGTGCGAGAGATCGGTCCCATCGGGTCGGATATCGAGGTTCGGGAGGTGCTCTATCTCAACTTCCCGGGTGATTCTCCCGGCAGCTGGGCCGATGAGTACGAGGGGGGCGATCGCGATGGGGTGAGCCCGCGCTATCTCGGCTGGGCAAAGAGCTTCGTCCACCCGTTCATCGCCACGGTCGATGGTGGCTTCGAGCTGGTGTTGCAGTATTGGTTCTTCTACCCGACCAACGATGCCGGCAACATCCACGAGGGGGACTGGGAGCACCTGAACGTGGTGATCGCCCCCCGGGAGGCGGTGACGCGACCCTACACGGCGGGGGAGCTGCGCAGCCTGCTCGATGGCGAAGCGCTGCTCGAGGAGCTGGTGATCCGTCGGGTCGAGCATTTCTTCCATCATTGGGTGTTGCCGCTCGACTACTCCCAACCGAACGTCTATGCCCCGCGCCAAGAATGGGAACGGGAGCTGGCCGCACTGCCGGTGGAGCGCCGCGGCCAGAAGGCAGTGTGGCGGGCTCTCCGCGAGCGAGCCTGGGCGGACGAGGCAGAGACGGTCCCCGACCTGCATCCGCGGGTGTACATCGGAGGCAACGGGCGGGGGCTGAACCTGTTGCTCACGAGTCCCACCCGGCTCGGTCGGTCCAGCCATGGCTCGTATCCCTTCCCGGGTCTCTACAAGGGGATCGGCCCCGCTGGGACGGGCGAATCCATCGACCTGGGCTGGGATGTGTTCGACCATCCGCCCGCTGCCGACGCCCCCGAGTCGGAACGGGTGGTCCGCTATGACAATCCTGCGCGACTTGAGATCCTGCCCGATTGGGAGGTGGTCGCCGACCGTGCCTTGGTCGATGCCGAGATCCGTGATCGCTGGGGCTGGTTCTTGTTGCCGGCACGATTCGGCTACCCGGCGTCGGAATCGCCGTTCGCCGGCGTGGTGCGTTACGCCGAGACCGGCAACCTCGCCTTGCCCCCTCCCATCTACAGCGGTGGGTGGAATCGGAGTGGCGCCGGTCCGGGCCATGCGCTCTACGCCTTCCACCGGGTGCCCGAGGTCTTCCCGAATGACCTGCAGGACACCTTCCGGCCCAACTGGGGGGCGCTCAACCTCACGTTGCCGGTCGTGTCCGTCCTGCCACCGTTTGACCTCGCGCTCCGGGCCCTGGGAACCCCGATCCGGGCGCTGCGCGCTGGCGGGAGGCCAACCTATGTCCGTTCCGAGGATCTCCCATTGCGGGGTATCGGCATCGGGCTCGGCCCGGTGACCTTCAACCCTGGAGATGACTTCTGGCGTCTGGTGGGATTCAGTGAACTCGCCGGGCCCTTCCTGCAAGAAGTCGGACGACGGACCGGCTCGGTCTTCTCGGCCGGACTCGCGCCGGTGCAGCAGGAACGCCTGACCGGGGTCCGCGGCGAGCTGAGCCTGCACCTCGGCGCCCGATTCGTGAGCACCAACGGTCTCACCCACGGCCGGGCGCGCTATACCCAGGCCATCTTTTATGACGGGGCACGGCAGGGGGACCTCGCCGCCGAGATCAATTTCTGGGAGTACACCGGAAGCCTCCGCTACAACCTCCGGACCGACGCGTTCCAGCCATTCCTGATGCTGGGCTACGGGCTGTCGTGGTATCGCCTCGAGGACGTGACGGCGTTCGGTGAGCCGCTGGGTGACGGCACCTCGCGCTGGGTGCGCCGTCCCGGCCTGTTCGACAACCTGTTGCCCAACACGTGGCACTTTGGTGGCGGAGTCGAGGTCCTCCCCAAGCGGGGAGTGGGCGCAATCGACCTGGGCCTGAAGGCCACGGCTGCGTATC
>JAHEFN010000192.1 GCA_024640185.1 Gemmatimonadota bacterium
GACCGGAGACCGGAGACCGGAGACCGGAGCCGAAGGTAGCGAACCGCCGGCGCGGCGGAGAGGGGCACCCTCGATGAGCAGAAGTCGGCTCCTCGCCGCGCGTCACTTGCCCACGCACGGAGAGAACGAGTGCGGCGAGTCCGACTTCGTGAATCGAGTCGGTGCCGCCTCGAAGCAGAGCGGCAGTCGACAAGCCGAGTCGGTGCCGCCTCGAAGCAGAGCGGCGGAGAGAGGCAATACAGCGGCGCGGCGGAGAGGGGCACCCTCGATGAGCAGAAGTCGGCTCCTCGCCGCGCGTCACTTGCCCACGCACGGAGAGACCGAGTGCGGCGAGTCCGACTTCGTGAATCGAGTCGGTGCCGCCTCGAAGCCGAAGCCAGATGGAGACCTACGTCGGATCCACCGCCCGATACGCCTCGATCACTGCCATCTCCCCCTCGACACCGGGCTTCGAGTTGCCGTGCTCCATCCCGACGATTCCGCTGTAGCCACGCTTCTTGAGGTTGGCGAAGACGCTCGTGAAGTTGATCTCGCCGGTCGTCGGTTCCTTGCGGCCCGGGTTGTCGCCCACCTGCACATAGCCGACCTCGTCCCAGGCAGCATTGAAATTGGGGATCAGGTTCCCCTCGGTGATCTGCTGGTGGTAGATGTCGAAGAGGATCTTGCAGGAGGGTGAATTGACCGCCCGGCAGATCCGGTAGGCCTGCGGGATTCGGGTGAGCAGCAGCGAGGGGTGGTCGCGACGATTGAGCGGTTCGAGCACCATCACCAGGCCATGCCGCTCCAGGCGTTCGGACGCCCGGCGGAGGATCTCCACCGCGTTCGCCTCCTGGTATTCCGGCTCGAGGCGTGGTGCCACCTGCCCCATGACGACCGTCATCCAGGTGGCGTTGACCCGCTTGGCCACCTCGATCGACGCATCCACGTCCGCGAGGAACGAGTCGCGGAAGTCGTCCTTCCCCTCGGCAAACGACACCCCCCACGCGGTGTCGGGATTCAACACGAAGATCCCCATCTGCATCCCGGATCGGGTCATCTCGGCTGCGATCCGCTCCTGGTCGGCTGTCGACCGCCCCCGCATGCCGTTGTCCTCCATCGCGCGAAAGCCCTGATCGTGCATGAAGCGGAGCTGATCGACCAGGTCGTCACCGGCCGACGTGCGGAACATCCCGAAGTGTGGGGCGTAGTTGAGTGTGAATGGGCCGGCGGCCCGAGCGGTCGCCGGCGTGGCAAACCCCGCCTTGGCGATCGCCGCCGTGCCCAGAGCTCCGGCCGTCCCTGCCATGAAGTCGCGTCGCCGCATGTTCACCACCCCATGTCGAAGGTGCGATCGAGAGAGGTCTCACCGGGCATCGGCACCGCCGGGGTGGCCAGGGGACCGAACGAGATCGGATCCGGCGTGATCGAGAGTCCCGACTCGAGCAGCTCATCCCAGCCGAGTGCCTGCCCAGTGTAGCATGCCTCCCGGCCGAGAATCGCAGTCAGGGTGCTCTCGGCAATCCGCCGGCCTTCGTTGAGCGGGGTGCCGGCCCGGATGCTCGCCACCAGGTCACGGTGCTCTTCGACGTACGGGTTCATCCCCTCGAGCTTGGCATGCTGCCAGGCGTTGCGCCCCGAGATCGTGTCATAGGCATTGGAGGTGCCGTTCGAGCCATGGAATCGCTCCGCCACCCGTGAGGTGGTGCCATCCTGCTGGCGACACATCGAATGAATCCGCCGGCCATCGGCGTACTCGTACTCGACCGCGAAGTGGTCGAAGATGTGCCCGTAAAGCGGATCGGTTCGGGTCTGGCGGCCACCGAGTCCGATGGCCCGCACCGGATGTGATCCCATCACCCAATTGGCGACGTCGAGGTTGTGGACGTGCTGTTCGACGATGTGGTCGCCCGAGGCCCAAGTGTAGTAGAGCCAGTTGCGGAGCTGGAACTCGGTGTCGCTCCAGTCGGGCTGGCGAACATGGCTCCAGAGTCCGCCCTGGTTCCAGTAGACCTCCCCGCTGATCACCTCACCGATCGCCCCGTCGTGAATCCGGCGGATCGTCTCGATGTAGCGTGGGTCGTGGCGACGCTGGGTCCCGGCCACGATCCCCAGTCCGAGCACCTTGGCCCGATCCGAGGCACGAATCACTTCGAGAGCCGTCTCCACGTCGACGGCGACCGGCTTCTCCATGAAGACGTGCTTGCCGGCGGCAATGGCTGCGGTGAGATGCTCCGAACGAAAGGCCGGCGGTGTGGCCAGGATGACCATCTCGGCATCGGTGGCGAGCACCTGCCGGAAGGCATCGAATCCGGTGAAGCAGAACTCGTCCGTCACCTGGTACTTCGCCGCAAAACCCGGGTCCTTTGAGGCGGCATCGGCGAAATTGGCTCGAGCCGACGCGAGCTTGTCGGGGAAGAGATCACCGATGGCGATCAAGGAGACGTTCTCGCTCGCCTCCAGGGCGTTTCGCACCGCTCCGGTTCCACGCCCGCCGCAGCCAATCACCCCGATCCGGATCGGATCGGCATCTGGTCGACCGATGCCGAAGGCCGACCTGGGGAGGGTGGCCGCAGCAGCGGCGAGGGCCGAAGAGGCGACGAAGTCACGACGGGAGATGCTCACGGGATCCTCACGAGTCTGAAGCCTGCGAAGGGGCCGTCCGAGAGCCACCAGCGGCTCTTGGGGACCTGCGGGTCGGTCTGGTTCCAGCTGGGGTGCTGCCGGGCACGGGAAGTGGTTGAAATCGAGTCGGCGCGATCCAGAAAGGTGCCGCCACGAAGCCATGGCGAACCGTCGACGCCGGTCACCCATTCACCGACATTGCCAAGAAGATCGTGCAGCCCAAGCGCATCGGGCGCAAGCGCTCCGACTCGGTGCGTCGCCGCCATGCTGTTGCCGGACGACCAGATCATCGAGTCACGTCCCGCTCGCGTCGTCTCGCCGAACGCCAGGTCGGCAGCGCGCTGCCACTGGGCATCGCTGGCCACGGCGTAGCGATGGCCGGTTCGCTCCGAGAGCCATCTCGCGAAGCGGACGGCGGCGCCGTGAGTAAGGGAGATCGCCGGCCACCCACGGTGGCCATAGCCACGATCCGGGGCACCGTACGGTTTCGATGGCCGGCTCCGGGCGTCGACCGTGGCCCGGTCGGCCCGCGGGACGTCGAGGCGGAGGTAGAAGACGTCGTAGAGTTGCCATGGCACCTCGGTCCGACCAATCCAGAACGAGGCAACCGTGACCGTGGTGTCACCGGTCGTGCCGGGCACCGTCACCATGCCACCGGGGACCGGCACCATCTCCCAGGCCAACCGGGTGCCCGGCAGCGTGTCGGAAAAGGGCGCCAGGGACTCCTGAGCTCCGAGCACGGGGGCGGAGGAGAGGGTGATCACCACGGCGGCGAATCGAGGTAGCTTCATCGAATGACGAGATCCCGGTGGCAACGAGTCGGTGTGGCGGGTGTCGCGGCACTGCTGTCACTCAACTTGCACTCGGTCGCAGTCGGCCAACAGGGCAACCCCCGGGAGTTCCGCGAGGTGCACCTCGGGATGGAGGTACGGCTGCTCTTGACCGGCCACCAGGTCGGCACCGACCGTGCAGCCCGTCAAGCCTTCGACCTGGTCGATTCCCTCGAGATGGTCCTCTCCGACTGGCTGCCCGGCAGCGAACTCCGTCGACTGGAGGAGGAGGTCCCTGGTCAGTGGGTCGCCGTCAGCCGCCCGCTGGGAGAGGTGCTGGCGCTGGCCCTCGATGTTGCTGTGGCCACCAAAGGGGCGTTCGACCCCACCATCGGACCGCTCACCCGGCTGTGGCGCGAAGAACGGCGCACCGGGAGGAGCGCCGACGAGGCAGCACGCCGAGTGGCGCTCGCCCGCGTCGGATGGCGCAACATCACCCTCGACCGGGAACGCTCCCGAGTACGGTTGGAACGCCCGGGGATCCAGTTCGACCTCGGGGCGATCGCCAAGGGGTGGATTCTCGACCGCGCCGCCGACACGCTGGCTGCGCTCGGCTTCGGTGCGGTGCTGTTGGAGGCCGGTGGCGACATCGTGGTGCGCGACCCACCGGCCGGCACTGGTGGCTGGCGTGTGGCGGTGGGCGACACGGTGTTGGTGCTGACCAACGCCGCCGTCAGCAGCTCGGGTCCCACCACGCAGTGGATCCGTGGCAGCGACGGGACTCTCCAGAGCCACGTGATCGACTCGGAGAGCGGGCGCGGGCGCTCGGACGGCGCGGCGGCGACAGTCCTCGGCCTGAACGGCGCCGTGAGCGACGCGATCGCCACGGCGCTCACGCTCGTGCCGCGGGCCGAGTGGCCCCGACTGGCGGTGGCGTTCGGGGTGACGATCGTGCGGGCCGGCTCGCCGTAGCGCCGGATGCTGCACGCAGTGAGGATGCCCTCGACGCCAGGAGTGAGGCATCCTCGGTGAGCGAAGATCGTTTTTGAGCCGCGCGTTGCTTGCCCCTGCCAGGAGAGACCGAGTGCGGCGAGTTCGATCTTCAGGAGGCGAGCTGGTGCCCACTCGTGGCATCGAGCGGCAGAATCCTGAGTCGCAGCGCCCCTACCGCCGCCCCTCGGCGATCGTCCCGAATTCACCGACCGCCACCAGCTCGTCTTCCCCACCAAGTCCGAGCCAGAACTCCGGGTTGCTGGTCAGCATCGGCGTCCAACTCTCGCCGTCGCGGTGGTAGGCGAGACCGAGTTCGCCGGCGAAGTAGAGCACGTTGTCGACGGCGTGGACCGCGCGAATGTCGTTGAGGGTCGCGGGGAACTGCTTCACCCAGGCGCCGCCCTCGAGGTGGAGGATGGTCCCGACATCACCCACGACCCAGTGGTCGAATGGACTGCGAGAGATCCCGCCACGCAGGTTGTGCGTCACGGGTACCGCCATCGTCGCGAAACTCTGGCCATCCCAGCGGAGCAGCGTCCCGCTGTCACCTACGGCATACAGCCTGTCCCATGAGATGCCGAAGACGTGACGCAGGAATCGTGTGGTGTTGGTGGGGATGGCTCGCCAAAGGCCTTGCTCCCGAACCATCGCCACACCGTCCTCACCGACCGCCATCGCGCGAGTGCCGTTGTACCACACCGACCGCACCGACTTGGTCGCCGGGACAGCCTCCGGCGTCCAGGTCATGCCGTCGTAATGGAACGCCGTGCCGTGATCGCCCACAACGATCCGGTCGGTGGCCGACGGCCCTGCGATGCCGA
>JAHEFN010000193.1 GCA_024640185.1 Gemmatimonadota bacterium
TCGAGAACCTCGTCAAGCCCGAGAACAAGCAGACCCTGGTGAAGATCCTCTATCACCACGTCACCACCTCGGCACTCAGCGACGACATGTTCAGCGACGGGATGGACCTCGGCATGGTCGAGGGCCGGGTGATGATCAAGAAGGAGAACGGCGAGATGTGGGTCGACGGCGCCAAGGTGATCGGTGCCGTACGCGCCACCAACGGCTGGGTCTACGTGATCGACGCGGTGCTGGTGCCGAAGTCGGAGTAGGACCAACCTGTCGTGTGCGAAGGGGTGCCCGCGATGGGCACCCCTTCGTGCGTCCGAGCGTGCCGATCACGGCCGTCGGGGGACACCTCCCTCGAGCAGGGATCGGCTGTCTGAGCCCCGAAGGGGCGAGTTCCGAGCCTTGGGAGATGGACCGGTGTTCCTGACGGTCCGTGAACGCGCTACTTGCCGGAGAGCGGCGCGTACGCCGTCATCTGGATCTCGACGATCGTGTTGTCGCTGTAGTGGCGGTCGACGCAGATGGCGGTCCAGGTCGAGTACGGCGGCGGCATGAATTCGGCCTTGACCTCGAGCATCGCCACCAGCTGATCGGTGAAGGTGCCGGTGAAGTGGCTGGCCTTGCAGTTGTGGAACGACTGCAGCTGGACCACGTGCGAGAAGTCGGCCCCGGTCGCGGCCAGCGAGTTCTTGATCGCCTGCATCGCGCGGCGCAGCTGGACCTTGAGCGCCTCGGCGTCCTTCCCCTCGCCCTCGAGTGGCCCGACCTCGACGCCTGAGAGGTAGACGAAGTCGCCGGCGCGGCGGGCGGCCGAGTAACCGAGCTGGTCGTACATCTCCTCGCGCTCGCCGGGATTGGCGAAGACCACCTCGCCACCGGGGGCCGCCACGCGGGTGACCGGGTACTCCTGGGCCTGTGCGGTGCTCGCCGATCCCGACACCAGTGCCGCGAGAATCAACGACGTACCAATTCCAGCAGTGAACCTCACGCTGCCTCCAATGCGATGAATGGAACCTCCGATCAGCCCTACTCCACCGGCCCGAGATACTTGTCGAGCCACTCGAAGGTCTCGGCCACCAGGCGGGGCCGGGGCACGTCGTGGCCCCCCTCGTAGACCACCCACTTCTTGTCGGCCGTCGGGGTGCCGAGCCGCTCGAAGAACGGCCGCTGGGCCGTCTCGGTCGGGAAGAAGAAATCGTACTTGCCGTTGAGCATCACGACAGGAACGGTGACGTGCGGCAGGTAGTTGATCGGCTCGACCTCGGGTCGGCCGCGCTCCATCGTGAGGCCGGCAACGTAGAGCACCGCGGCCTTGATCCGTGGCTCGATGGCCGGGATGATGCCACCCATATAGCCACCCCAGCTGTAACCGAAGTAGGCGAACTTGTCGGCGTCGATGTCGTCGCGGCTGGTGAGGTAGTCGAGCGTGCGACGGTAGTCCTTGACCCAGGCGACCACGTGGTCGCGCCAGAAGACCGACTCGTCGGCGAGGTCACTGGTGAGCGAATCTGTCCGCTCATAGGTGCTCAAGTAGATCGGCAACACGAACGCCCGCCCGCTCTTCACCACGAAGCTCGCGGTCATGTCCCGCCGCTCGGCCGAAGTGCGGGTGTTGAGCGCGCCCGAGCCGGGAAAGAAGACGACGGTCTGGTACGGCGGCGTGCCGGTCTTGGGGGTGAAGACCCAGGCCTGCATCCGCTCGCCGCCGTAGGCGGCCGTGAAGCTGACGAACTCGGCGTTCCACTCGTCGCTGGTCGAGTCCGCCAGCTCCACATGGGCCTCGAGCGGCAACGGGTCGTAATCAAACTGTGGCAGGAAGCCGCGGAAGACCTCGTCGGAGACGGAGGCGACCTGCGTGTAGTCGGTGAACTTCCGGACCCGCGGCTGCATGGCGAGCGCGACGTTCGGGTCGGCCGAGTCATACTTGGCGAGCCGGATCCCGTTGATCACCGAGCGATCCATCGGCGGCTGGGCGTAGGCATCGACGAAGGCGTAGGTCGGGTCGCGCCAGCCGCCGCCGAGGATGTAGCGGAGTCCCCGTCCGGCGTCGTTGGCGATCCACTCCCGGACATTGCCCGCCATGTCGGAGACCCCGGTGACGCTCACCCCGCGCGGCGTGCCGACCGGCGCCGGGCCGGTCCCCTCCAGGTTGCTCTCGGGGACCACGCCCTGCGAGTAGAACACCCCGGCCGCCTGAGCCCAGTGGTAGATCGAGGGCAGCGACTTGCCCTTCCACTTGGCGTAGGCCATCGCCTCGTACCAGCTCACCCCGCCGACCGGCATCTCGGCCTGATCGGTCGGGTAGTCGCCGCCGACCCAGGTGGCTGGGCCCGGTCGGCCACTCTGGTCCACGAAGCGGGCCATTGCCTCGTCGCGACCGAGGGTGCGCCCCTCGAGCACGAATGGCTGGTCCCACCAGGTGCTGTCGCGATATCCGCCGGCATCGACGAACGCCTTGTACTCCCGATTGCTGGTCTCGTAGCGGTCGATCTTCCAGTCCCGGAGGGCGAGCACGGGTGACCCGTCGGCCCCGACCAGGAAGGTGCCGTAGTCCTCGGCCCCGGCGATGGTCATCATCTCGGGGTCGGAAGCCGTGACCGACTCGAGGGCGATGGCGTAGGTGAATCCCCCGCTCACGATGTACACCGGCCGGTAGTCGGGCTTGGTGAAGCGGTACATCCCCACCTGGCGGGGCAACATGACCTCCTCGATCGGCGTGACTCCCACCCGGTGCCACACGCTGGTGTCCGCCAGCGAGGCACGATCGATGGTCACGCCCTCGAGGGTCGTCGCCGGCGACCGCGGACGGGCAAACGCATCCCAGAGGGCCGCCAGTGTCGAGTCGCCCGTGGCCAGTTCGTCGACCTCGCGGGCCAGGTACCAGGCACTGTCGTACTCGCCTGCGTCGGCCATTCGGCGAATCTCGGGGATCGCCGTCTGGTGGACCCAGCGGTCACGCTGGATGCTCCGATACCCGAAGAAGGCCACCACGGCGACGGCAGCGACCGCCACGCCGATCAGCGTCCGGCGTCCTCTGCGGACCTCGGGTGCGTTGTCGACGCCGGTCATCTCCCCGCTCGGAGTCACCAGTCCCTCGATCGCCTGCAGCAGGTCGTCGGCGGTCTGGTAGCGGGCGTCGGGGGACTTCTCGAGGCACCGCATCACCAGCGCCGCCACGGCCGGTGGGACGTTGGGCTGGCGAGTGCCGATCGGTTCAGGTGTCGCGGTGATCTGCGCGGCGAGCACGGCCTGCGGGGTGCCCGTGAACGGCGGCGACCCACAGAGCATCTCGTACGCCATCACCCCGATGGAGTAGATGTCGGCGCGGTGATCGATGTTGGGGTCGGCGGCGGCCTGCTCGGGGGCCATGTAGGCCGGGGTGCCGAGCGACATCCCCACGGACGTCAACTCGTGGTGCGCCCCGGCGTCGGTCATGGCCTTGGCGACGCCAAAGTCCACCACCAACGCATGGCGTTCGGCAATCATCACGTTGTCTGGCTTGATGTCCCGGTGGACCACGCCGTTGCGGTGGGCGTGGGCCAGTCCGTCAACGATCTCGCGGAGCAGGCGCATCGCCTCCGACGGTGGCAGTGCCCCATGGCGGACCAGGACGCCCCGGAGCGAGTCGCCCTCGATGTAGGGCATCACGTAGTAGAGGAGGCCGTCGACCTCGCCCGAATCGAGCAGCGGCAGGATGTGGGGCGACTGCAGCTGCGCGGCGATGTTGATCTCGCGGAGGAACCGCTCGCCGCCGAGCGCCTGGGCCAACTCCGGGCGGAGCACCTTGATCGCGACCGTGCGGCCATGCTTGAGGTCGCGGGCCCGGTAGACCGTGGCCATCCCGCCGTGGCCGACCTCGTCGCCCACCTCGTACTTCTCGCCAAGGGCGGCGAGACGCTGCCTGATTGGGTCAGTCATCGGGTCTCTCGGTTGGTCGGCTGGGGGGACGCCCAGAATATACCGCCTGTCGGAGGCCCCGGTGGGAATGACGGAACGACCGCCCGCACGTTATCCTAGGCCATCCCACAACGCGCCCGAGGACCCCAGATGCCACTCTCCCTGCTCGTCACGTCGGTTGGATGCTTCGCCCTCGGAGCGGTCGTCGCCACCGCGGCCCAGAAGGACGCCAAGGACAGCCGCAAGGCCCAGATCCACGGCATCGGGGGGATCTTCTTCACCTCGGCCGACCCCGCCGCCACCCAGGCCTGGTATGTCGAGCACCTGGGGGTCCCCGAAAAGGAGTTCGACGGCGGGTTCAGGATCCCGCTGATCCAGTGGCGCGAGCTCGACCGGCCCGACGACGTCGCCAGCACGGTCTTCGCGGTCTTCCCGAATGGCGCCAAGCACCTGGAACCGAGCAACGCGCCGTTCATGATCAACTTCCGGGTCCGCGACCTCGAGGGGATCCTCAAGCAGGTCGAGGCCGGCGGCGGCAAGCCGGTGGGTGAGATCCAGGAGGACTTCAACGGCCGGTTCGCCTGGTTCCTCGACCCGGATGGTCGCAAGGTCGAGCTGTGGGAGCCGTCGGAGGGGTACTAGCCACGGCTTGCTTCCATGTGGGTGGGCGCGTGGCGGGGCACCAACTCGTCTCGCGCTCTTCGACTCGCCGCACACGGTCCCTCCCGGCCGGGGCGAGCGACGCGCGGCGAGGAAGCGAATAGCGCTCGCCGAGGATACCCCACGCACGCGCCTGCCATTCAGTGGTCGAGTAATGGCAACCGAACAGGGTATGGATGCAAGCCCTCCATGGTCGACGCGAGCTCCGCAGCCACCGTGCTGCCATTCCGGTCCGTGACGCGGTAGGAGAGCCCATCGCCAGTGATTGAGGCACTCACGATGTACCCACCGTCTACCCTCAGATTCTCGAACGAGACGGTCCTCCACGTCGGTGGCACCCCCGGAAACAGCGTCAGCGTCTCGCCGTCGCTGTGGACCAGCATCTCCTGGATCGCGTCCATCGCCATGAAATTCCCCTCCAGCGTGAACGGCCGGTAGGTGAAGTCGCTGAGCCCGCGCCCCGACTGGTCGCCATTGACGTGGAAACCGTTCCGCGAGGTGAAGGCGAGGTAGTCCTCGAGGTACCGCAGCGCCTGATCGCCTTGACCGTTGCGCGCCAGCATCGCCGCGTACCACGCGAACGAGTAACCGGTCCATTGACGGGTCCCGAGTGAGCCGATTTGGCCGATGGTCGAGTTC
>JAHEFN010000194.1 GCA_024640185.1 Gemmatimonadota bacterium
CCGCCACCGACCAGGTGCTTGGTCGCCTCTCCCGCGGTGAGGGCACCTTGGGGCTGCTGTCCTCCGACTCGACCCTCTACCGCGAGGCCACCCTCACCGTGGTGCAGCTTCGCACCATGCTGGCTGATATCCAGGCGAACCCTCGCCGGTATTTCCGGTTCTCGGTCTTCTGATCCGCTGACGCGATCTCTCCCGTGAGTCGTTAGTCTTTGGGCATGAGTGTGGCCCGCCCCCGGACGGGGCAGCCATGCGCGGGCTCGGGTGGCACGACCGAAGGCCCCAACGACCGATGACCAACGACGCGGTGACCATCCATGGCCAAGAAGCAAGCCGAGAAGGAGGTCTCTGCCGGCGGTATCGTCTTTCGACGCGATGCCGAGGGCAGGCCACTCTTCCTGCTGATCCGCGACAGCTATCGCCACTGGGGCTTCCCCAAGGGTCACCTCGAGGACGAGGAGACCCCCGCTGAAGCGGCGCTCCGGGAGACCCGCGAGGAGACCGGCCTTGAGCAGTTGGTGCTGCAGGGGCCGATCCGGCTGATCGACTGGCACTTCCGCTTCCGTGGCAGGTATATCCACAAGTACTGCCATTTCTTCCTCTTCGAATCACCCGAGGGCGACGCGATGCCCCAGGAGGAAGAGGGGATCACCGCTGTGCGCTGGGAACCGCTGGAGCGGGCCCTCGAGGTGCTCAGCTACGACAACGCCCGGGGGGTGTTGCGACGGGGTGCCGAGATGGCGCGCTGCCTGGTGGCCGTCGGTCGTGGCCGCCCGGTGGGCCGTCCCGAGCCCGTCATCCCCCGGAGCGAGTCGACCCCGACCTGAGCGACCGATGCCGGCGGTCGCCGCGCTGCTGGAGCGTCGAACCGCCTTGGCGGCATTCCGCCGGGAGATCCCCCGGGGCCGCTTCCGGGTCCTGACGGCCCGGTCTCCCGCCCACCTCGCCACCCTGTTGTCTCGCCACTTGGTGGACAGCGTCATCGTGGGGGCCGAGGCGGTCAGTCGCTCCGCCGCCTTCGAGGCGCTGCGTATCGAGTATCCCACCCTGCCGGTCTTTCTCTATGCCCCGATTCGCAGCGGCGATGCGGCCCTGCTGGGTCGGGTCGAACGGCGAGGGGTGGCCGGAGTGCTGGTCGAGGGCCTCGATGATCCGGTGATGGCCAGAGTCCTGCGGCGGGCCGGCCTGACCGCCCGCCGCGAGCAGGCCCTGCTGCCGATGGCCGCTGCGCTGGACCTCGTCGACCCGCTCCAGGTCGCCGCCTGGCGGGTGATCGTGGCGGAGGCGCCGGAGCGTCTGGCGACCGAGGATCTGGCCAGGCGGCTCGGCGTCTCCAGGGAGACGCTGTCTCGACGCTTCGCCGCCGGACGCGCGCCGACCCTCAAGGTGGCGATCGATATCGTGCGGCTGGTCGCCGCCGGCCAGTTGCTGGGCTCCCCGGAGTGGCGGGTGACCGATGCGGCGCGGTTGCTGGGCTACTCCTCGCCATCCCTCCTCCAGCGGGCGGCCCGGCGCCTGGTCGGCACCAGTGCCGGCACCCTCGGCACCCTGCCGCCCGACCGGATCCTCGCCAGATTGACCAGCGGTGGCGGCTCCCGCTGGAGCTGATTGGTGGGTTGTCGGGCCCGGTGACTTGTGACTATTTTCACAAGCTTGTAGACGAACTGTGCGACCTGGCTTCCACCCTCAGCGTTTGAGTCTCATGGCCACCGATTCCGTGCTTCGCCCCGGCGAACTCAAGGATGTGCTCCTCAAGGAAATTGCCGCTGCCGATCTGGGCACGCTCGACGTCGATGACGTCGGCACCGTGCTCGAGGTCAAGGACGGCATCGCCCTGATCTACGGGCTGCGAAAGGCGATCTCGGGCGAGATGCTCGAGTTCACCGTCCGTGAATCCGGTGAGGTGATCGCCGGGTTGGTGCTCAACCTCGAGCAGGATTCGGTCGGCGCCGCCATCATGGGCGACTACCTGAAGCTCAAGGAGGGCGACGAGGTGCGCTGCACCGGCCGCCTCCTCGAGGTGAAGGTCGGCCCGAAGATGCTCGGTCGCGTGGTCGACGCGCTCGGGGCCCCGGTCGACGGCCTCGGGCCGATCGAGACGGTGTCCAACCGGCAGGTCGAGATGATCGCTCCCGGCATCATCGTGCGGCAGCCGGTCGCTGAGCCGCTGCAGACCGGCATCAAGGCGATCGACTCGATGATTCCGATCGGTCGCGGGCAGCGTGAGTTGATCATCGGTGACCGCGGCACGGGCAAGACGGCGATCGCCCTCGACACGATCATCAACCAGAAGGGCAAGGGCGTCGTCTGCGTCTATGTCGCCATCGGCCAGAAGCGTTCGACGGTCGCGACGGTGGTGGAGATGCTCAAGGCCGCCGGTGCGATGGACTACACCGTCGTCGTGGTCGCCTCGGCCTCCGAACCGGCCCCGCTGCAGTTCATCGCCCCGTACACCGGCTGCGCGATCGCCGAGTACTTCATGTACGAGGAGGGGAAGGCGACCCTCTGCGTCTACGACGACCTGTCCAAGCAGGCCGCCTCGTATCGGCAGATGTCGCTGATCCTGCGCCGGCCGCCGGGTCGTGAGGCGTACCCCGGCGACGTCTTCTATCTCCACTCGCGCCTGCTCGAGCGGGCGGCGAAGATTTCCGAGGACAAGACGGCCTGCGAGTCCGATCCGCGGATCAAGGTGCCTGGTGGCTCCCTGACGGCGCTGCCGATCATCGAGACCCAGGCCGGTGACGTGTCGGCCTACATCCCGACCAACGTGATCTCGATCACCGACGGCCAGATCTTCCTGCAGACCGACCTCTTCTACGCCAACGTGCGACCGGCGGTCGACGTCGGACTCTCGGTGTCGCGCGTCGGTGGTGCCGCCCAGGTCAAGGCGATGAAGAAGGTGGCCGGTCCGTTGCGGCTCTCACTGGCGCAGTACCGTGAGCTCGAGGCCTTCGCGCAGTTCGGTTCCGACCTCGACGCCGCCACCCAGCAGCAGCTGGCGCGCGGGGCCCGGATGGTCGAGGTCCTCAAGCAGCCCCAGTACCAGCCGGTGCCGGTCGAGGAGCAGGTCGTCGCGCTCTACGCGGTCACCAATGGGTATCTCGACGGCATCGACGTCCTGTCGGTGCGCAAGTGGGAGCAGGACTTCCTGACCTGGCTGCGCTCCTCGCGGCCAGAGGTGCTGACCGCCTTGCGCGAGCAGAAGGCGCTCAGTGACGAGATCGTCGCCGACCTGAAGTCGGCCATCGAGGCGTTCGGGCCGATGTTCTCCGTGGCGGCGTAGTCGATGTCCAAGTCGCGCGCACTCAAGGGCCGGATTCGGTCGGTCACCAACACCCGCAAGATCACGCGGACGATGGAGTTGGTGGCGACCTCGAAGCTGAAGCGGGCCCAGGATCGGGTGGTGGCGGCACGGCCATACGCCGAGGCACTGGCCGAGGTCATCGCCGACCTGGTCACGCCCGACCTCGCGGACCGCTTCCCGCTGCTCCGTCAGCCGCTCAAGCCGGCCGAGGGTGGCCCCAGCCATGCGGTGGTGATCCTGATCACCTCCAATCGTGGCTTGGCCGGGGGCTTCAATGCCAACCTCATCAAGGAAGCCCGCCGCCGGATCGAGGCGCTCGAGGCCGAGGGGTACACCGTCGAGTTGGTCGGCGTCGGGCGGAAGGGGATCGGCTTCTTCAAGTACATCGGTCGCACCTTCCGCAGCGAGCGAATCGACATCGCCGATCGGCCGACGGCAGAACACGCGGCATCGCTGGTCGAGTCGCTCATGGCGGAATACATCAGTGGCCGGCTCGGCGCGGTTGTCCTGGTGCAGTCGACCTTCCTGAGCGTGCTCAACACCCCGCCTCAGGCCGTCACCGTGCTGCCGATCACCCCGCCGGAGGGCGACGCGGGTGGACATCGGCCGGACTACATCCTCTCACCGGATCCGGCGACGCTGCTGGAGGACGTCCTGCCCCGCTATGTGCGGAACGTCGTCTTCCGGGGCTTGGTCGAGACGGTGGCCGCCGAGCAGGCTTCGCGCCGGACGGCGATGAAGAATGCCACGGACAACGCCGGGGACATCATCGAGGCACTCAAGCGGACGTACAATCGGCAGCGCCAGGCCCAGATCACGCAGGAGATCGCGGAGCTGGTCGGCGGGGCCGCGGCATTGCAGGGATAGACGGAGACCGGAGACCGGAGACCAGAGACCAGAGAGTCCTGGAACGAGATGTCGATTCGTGCCGGCGCGAGCCCTCCGATCTCTGATCTCTGATCTCCGAAAGACTGACACTCAACTCAGGCAGTGAATTCATGACCGCACCAGCCACTACCGCCACCGGCACCGTCGTCCAGATCATCGGCCCGGTCCTTGACGTCGAGTTTCCGCCGGACCAGTTGCCGGAGATCTACAACGCGCTCGTCGTCGAGGATGACAGCGGGATCGTGCCGGTTCGCCTGACGGCCGAGGTCCAGCAGCACATCGGCCGCAACCAGGTCCGCGCCGTGGCGATGTCCTCCACCGACGGGGTGACCCGCGGCATGACGGTGGTCAACACCGGCAGTGCGATCTCGGTGCCGGTCGGTGATGAGGCCCTCGGCCGGATCCTCAACGTGCTCGGTGAGCCGGTCGACGGCGGCGCGCCGATCCCGGCCGCCGTGGAGCGGTGGCCGATCCACCGGCCGTCACCGGGGTTCACGGCGCTGGAGCCGAAGACGGAGATCCTCGAGACCGGCATCAAGGTCGTCGACCTCATTGCTCCCTTCGTGAAGGGCGGCAAGATCGGCCTCTTCGGTGGCGCCGGCGTGGGCAAGACCGTCGTCATCATGGAGCTGATCAACAACGTCCAGAAGGGACACGGCGGCAAGTCGGTGTTCTGCGGAGTCGGTGAGCGGACCCGTGAGGGGAACGACCTCTATCTCGAGATGAGCGAGTCGGGCGTCATCGATTCGTGCGCGCTCATCTACGGCCAGATGAACGAGCCGCCGGGCGCGCGCCTCCGGGTCGCGCTGTCGGCGCTGACGATGGCCGAGTACTTCCGTGATGTCGCCGGTCAGGACGTGCTGCTCTTCATCGACAACATCTTCCGGTTCACCCAGGCCGGTGCCGAGGTCTCGGCGCTGCTGGGGCGGATGCCGAGTGCCGTGGGC
>JAHEFN010000195.1 GCA_024640185.1 Gemmatimonadota bacterium
TCTCGGTGGCGCCGCTCGCGGGTCAGCGGATTCCGCTCGTCCCGGTCAGCTACCTGATCGCCGAGTCACCGGTCGACTCGTTCCTGGCGGCGGATCGCACCGCACGGCTCCGTTGGGCCGATACCCTGCTAAGCGACGTCCTGATGATGCGCGGCCCCGAAGTCGAGTGGGTCCTGCCGCCCGAGCTTCGGCGTGTTGCCCAGCGGGCACCCGCCACGGTGACGGACCCCGATCGGATGGGGCAGTCCATCATGCGGTCGTCGAATCTCGACAAGGTGCCCGATCCCCTCCGCGG
The DNA here is from genome assembly GCA_024640185.1 of Gemmatimonadota bacterium. GTDB lineage: Bacteria > Gemmatimonadota > Gemmatimonadetes > Gemmatimonadales > GWC2-71-9 > Palsa-1233. The sequence goes on from JAHEFN010000195.1 coordinate 296, forward strand.
CTATCTCCGTGGCCTCACCGCGATGACCAACGGCCGGTTGGTGATGATTCCCGCGGCGATCCGGTTCTCGGCAGACTCGGCGACCGGCGGTGTGCGAGCCGAGGCGGTGCTGGTGCTGGCCGACACCCGCAACGGTGTGGTGGTCTGGCGCAGCGCACCGGTGGGTGTGGCCACCACCGCCGCCGCGGCCCTCGAGATCGCCATCGCCCACATCCTACCGGACTTCGACTGACTCATGGCTATTGATGTCACCCTGATCCCGGGCGATGGAATCGGCCCGGAGATCACCGCCGCGGCCGTCAAGGTGCTCGAGGCGACCGGCCTCGAATGGAACTTCGATCACCAGTTGGGCGGCATGGCCGCCGTGGCCGAGGGCGGCGACCCGATGCCCGCGGCGACGCTCGCCAGCATCCATCGCACCAAGCTCGCCCTCAAGGGGCCGCTCACCACCCCGGTGGGGAGCGGGTTCCGTTCGGTCAACGTGGCGCTCCGCAAGGAGTTCCAGCTCTTCGCCAACGTCCGTCCCGCCAAGACGATCATCCCCGGCCGACGGTTCGATCACGTCGACATCGTGATGGTGCGCGAGAACCTCGAGGGGCTCTACATCGGACAGGAACGTTGGGTCGAGGTCGACGGCGATCCCCACGGCCGGGCCGAGTCGGTGGCGGTCATCACCCGCACCGGCGCCGAGCGGATCGTCCGCTACGCCTTCGAGTACGCCGTGCTCCACCGGCGCAAGAAGGTCACCCTGGTGCACAAGGCCAACATCCTCAAGAACACTTCGGGGCTCTTCCTCGATGTCGGGCGCGAGGTCGCCGCGGAGTACGCCGACCGGATCGAGTGCAATGACCTGATCGTCGACAACTGTGCCATGCAGTTGGTGATGCGGCCCGAGACCTTTGACGTCGTGGTGACCACCAACCTCTTCGGGGATATCCTCTCCGACGAGATCAGCGGCTTGGTGGGTGGGCTCGGGCTTGCCCCGGGCGGCAACATCGGGGTCGATGGAGGCATCTTCGAGGCGGTGCATGGCTCAGCGCCTGACATCGCCGGCCAGGGGATCGCCAACCCTTCGTCGTTGATCCTCGCCTCGGCGATGCTCTGCGATCACATCGGCGAGGATGACGCGGCGGCCAAGATTCGCCGGGCGATCACCGCCACCATCGTGGCGGACGAGGTGGCGACCCGCGACCTCGGCGGCACGGCCAGCACCCGGGAATTCGGCGATGCCGTCGCCCATCGGGTGGCGTGAAGTCCCCTGTGTCGAGTGCGGGACCTCTGTCCCGGACATCGATTTCGGGGAGCGCTGTCGGGCGTGTTTTCAGCGTCGGAAGCGCCGGGCTGCGAGGATCGCCCGGCGGGTGGCGTTGCTCTCCACCGCCGTGGCTGGGGCATGGGTCCTCTGGCGGCTGCCCGAGTCATCGCTGGGACGGTTCTACTCCGGGATGAGCATCCCCATCGTCTATCTCTTGGTCCGCATGATCGTGCACCGGTTCGCCATGGAGGTCCTGCCATGAGTCGCCGCATCGCCCTGTCGCTTCCCGCGCTTCTCGCGCTGGCCACCGTGCCGGCGGTGGCGCAGTCCTCCCCGTCGGTCACCCTCTTCTCGAGCGGTCAATCGCTGGTGCGGCGTACGCTCACGGTCGAGCTCCCCCGTGGCACCTCGGTGCATCCGTTGGTGCTCGGCCAGTTCGATCCGACCACCCTCGCGCTGCTCGAGCCAGGCGTGACGCTCGAGGGAGTCTCCTACGACCCGGCCTCGGACGAGAACGCCCTGCTGCGCCGCCACATCGGGCGCGAGTTCGTCTTCCCGATCGGCACCAACGACCAGGTCCGGGCCCGGCTGGTGGGGATGGACCCCGAACGCTGGGAAATCCTCCCAGGCGATGTCGTCTCGGCGAACCTGACACCTGGCGTGGTCTTCAGCCGCCCGGGCCGACTGGTCTGGCCGCCCGAACTGGTCCCGGGCGACCCGGTCGCCGACGTGACCGTGACCAGTGATCGTGCCCGCACCACGCTGCCGCTGATGTACATGGTGCCCGGTGGCAGCTGGGGCGCCACCTATCGGCTCTTCCTGGGTCGTACGGCCCGGTTCGAGGGGGTCGCCCAGCTCAGCGCCGGGGTGTTGAACCTGGCCCAGGCCGAGGTGCAACTGTTGGCGGGGGAGATCGGGCAGCGGGCCACTCCGCAGGCCGCGTTCCGGCTTCAGGAAGGGATGCGGGCGAGTGCCTCGGACTTCAGCGGACGTGGCGTGCCCTCCAACGAGTCCATCGGCGAGGTCCGGCTCTACGCCATCCCCGGTCGGGTCTCCTTCACGCCCGGCACCCAGATGGTGTTGCCGCTCTTCGCACCCGCCGCCGTGGCGCCCGAGCTCCGGCTGACCGTCGGTGGCGCGCTGCCGTTCTACGGTGGGGTCAACCAGTTCCCCGACGAGATGGAGGTGCCGGTCGACGTCGCCTACCGTTTCGAGCGGAAGCAGGGCACCACCTTCGGCGACCTGCCGCTGCCTGCTGGTGGGGTGATGGTCTACGACACCGACATGGCAGGCCGGGTCCAGCTGGTGGGGCAGGGTGGCATCGGCCACACCGCCCCGGGCGAGGAACTCGAGATCAGCACCGGCACCGCCTTCGACGTGACGGCCACGCGAACCCAGACGGACTACACCACGACCCGCGAGGTGGTGGCGGGCAACCGGACCCGCACGATCGCCACCGTCGGCCAACGGGTGGTGCTCACCAACGCCAAGGACTCCGCGGTGACGGTCGAGGTGCGCGAGGACCGCGCCGGAGAGTGGCGCGTGCTCACGTCCAGCGTCCCCCCGGTGCGACGGTCATCAAGTCGGGTCATCTTTCGGGTGACCGTGCCCGCCAAGGGCGAATCGACCCTCACCTATACGACCCGCGTGGTCTGGTGACCGCCCCACTCTCCTTCCTGCATTGTTCCGACCTGCATTTTGGTCGGGACGCCGACCTCGACCAGATCGCCGGGCTCGAGGCGCTGGCCGCTGCCCATCGGCCAACGGCGGTGGCGGTCGCCGGGGACCTCACCCAGCGGGCCCGGCATGGGGAATTCCAGCGGGCCCGGGTCTTCGTCGACGCGATGCGCGCCATTGCCCCCACGATCGTGGTGCCGGGCAACCATGATGTCGAGTGGTGGACCACGCCGTTCAACCTGATCGGCGCGGCGCCGAAGTACGAGAAGTACCGCCGGTACTTTGGGGATGTGTTGACACCCAAGCTGGTGGTCGATGGGGCGGTGCTCTGTGGCGCGTTGTCGTCGTACGGGGTGCACGCGGGATCGATGACCTACAACCTCAACGACATGGCGGTGAAGGGACACCTCCCCGCGAGCGAGACCGAGCGGGTCGGGGCGCGATTCGCCGCCGAGCCGCCGGAGCTGTTGCGGGTGATGGTGATGCACCAGAACGTGCTGCGGGGCAGGATCTCCCAGCGGATGGGCTTGGCGCGTTGGCGGCAGGCGTGGCGTGACATCGCGGCGACGGGCGTCGACCTGGTGCTCTGCGGGCACGACCACGAGGAGGCCGCCGGCACCCTCCCCAACGGCGCCGTGGTGGCCACCAGTGGCACCCACACGCCGCGGACGCGGGGCGGCCGCCACTCCGCCTGCAACATCGTGGAGGCCGATGCCTCCACCATCACCATCCGGCACATGATCTGGGATCCCGCCACCAAGGTGTTCGAGCCTGGACCCGAGCAGGCCTTCCCGCGGGTGCGTGCCAGCCAGGCCGCCGGCGCCGACTGAGGGGCCGCCGATCTCCGCCCCGTTTTCGCAACTCGAACTCTCCTTCGACCGGGAGCCAGAGGCCGAGCTGCCGGCCCGTCTCCGGCGTCTGGGGCTCAGCAACGGCACACCGGTCACCTTGACCCGCAATCGCACCGTGCTGGTCTCCTGGGACGCCAGGGGCGGGCTCCGGCTCCATGCTGGCTACGCCTGGGCGCCCGACGAGGTCCTCGAGGCGATCGTCCGCTTCATCTCCCGGAAGGTGCCCCGGCGGGAGCGGCTGGCCGCACGACGCCGCTTCCTGGGGTTTCCCGTCGATCGGCACGTGCCGAGTCGGCGGTCACGGCGGGAGCGCCCGCCGCCGCCCGAGCACGCCCCGATCGTCGAGCGGCTGACCCGGCTGCATGAAATCCTCAACCAGCGCCACTTCGACGGCAGCCTCGCCTCGGTCCCGATTCGGGTCTCCGAGCGGATGGAGAGCCGGCTGGGCGATTTCGCCGCCGGTGATGACCGCCGGTCACTGGGGATCGGGATCTCGCTCCGGCACCTCAACCGGGACGGCTGGCCGGCGGTCACCGAGACCCTCCTCCACGAGATGATCCACCAGTGGCAGTGCGAGACCGGTCGGGAGGTCGATCATGGCGCCGCTTTTCGGCACAAGGCACGGGAATTGGGGATTACGGCGAGGGCCCGGGCGCCGCGCTGAGCCGTTCACCTTTGCCGCTTCAGCCGTTAGTTTGCCCCCGTCTTTCACCGGAGTGGCCCTGCCATGGCTGGATCGTCGGAGTACACAGGCGTCGATTTCTACGACATCGATTCGCTCCTCTCTGAGGAGGAGCGTGCCGTCAGGGATACCGTCCGTCAGTGGGTCAGCGATGAGCTGATGCCCGTGATCGGTTCCTGCTATGACGAGAGCCGCTTTCCCAAGGAGTTGATCCCCGGGATGGCGGAGCTGGGGCTCTTCGGGGCCAACCTCCCCGAGGAATACGGCTGTGCCGGGCTCAACAACGTCGCCTATGGCCTGATCATGCAGGAGCTCGAGCGGGGCGACAGCGGCATCCGCTCCTTCGCCTCGGTCCAGGGCGCCCTCGTGATGTA
>JAHEFN010000196.1 GCA_024640185.1 Gemmatimonadota bacterium
CGGAGATCGACGAGTGCGGCATCTTCATGGGGCATCCGAGTTACTCGCCCAACGCGGCGGTGAAGCAATCCGGCGTCTCAGCCTGTTGGTAGTGGGTCAGCGATTGGCGTTGGGGGTCTGGATGGCGTTGCCGAGGAAGGAGTCGCTGTCCATCGCGGCGCTGAGTCGCAACTGCAGGGCACCTCGGCGACCCTCCAGCGCGAAGCTGTTGCCTTCGCGGAGGTAGTCCACCCCCGCCTCGACCGGGCCGGCTTCGTCGAGTGAGGCCGGCAACCGTCCCTCCCGCTGCCGGAACGCGTCGATCCGATTTCGCTCCAAATACAGGGCGAAACGGAGGGTGGACTCCTCCTCCTCCGCGGTCATCGTCGGGGCCTCCGCCGTGACGAAGACCCACGCGGGCCGAGCGGTCCAGAGATAGGCGAGCAGGGCCCCACCGACCAGGACGGTCGCCCAGGCGAACGCTGGGTTGCGCCGCCTCTCGCGCCCGCGTCGGGCGTTGCGAGCCTCGGCTTCGGACTGTGTGCGGTCCTTGACGGCATCCTGAAGTGCCGATTCGAGCAGCTCAAGGCGTTCTCTGTCGTCCATCATCTCTCCGGCTTGGGATTGCGATGCTGGGAGGGGGAGGCCACACTCCTGCGTCATGCCTCCTCCACCCCCGCCTACACCAATCTGGCGCTTCCGCCTGATGATTGGTACCGCTCTCGCGCTCTACGTGCTGGTGCTGATGGTCTTCAGGGCACGATCGGAGCGCGCGGACGTTGCCGCGGCTCGCGCCGAACTGGTCAGCGAACTGCTGCGGCTCCGTGACGCCGAAGAGGTCTTCTTCAGGGCGACCGGTGCCTACGCCACCTTCGGTGAACCGGGTCTGGACTTCCAACCACCTGCTCACCTCTTGTTCCAGCTGCATGCCGATGGCGTCCGGGGATGGCGAGGCGTGCTTGCCGACTCCACCCTCCCGGTCCCGCCGCGGGCATGCGGCGTCTTCGTCGGCGATCCGGCACTGGCCCCGAACCGCGCCACGGTACTCCCCGGCGTCCCAGCCTGCTGGTAGCTCGCCGGTCACGGTGCGGCTTGCAACTCCTCGAGTGCGGTGCCGAGGAAGCGCTCGGAATCCTCCCGGTCATCGAGCACCAGTTGCAGCGGGCCCAGCCGACCGACCAAGCGATACCGCGTGCCGCCGATGACCACCAGCTCAAGGGCCGGGTCATCGAAGCCCGTCTCGCCGAGGCGGGTGGGGAGCCGGGCGGCCTCGGCGCGATGCGATTCGACCCGCCCATGCGCCAGCCAGAGGCCCCAGCGTAGCGAGGCCTCCTCGAGTCCTGATGGCGGAGTGTAGGGTAGTGGGGGGCTGCCGCGGAGCACGGCCGGCGGGGTCAGGAAGAGGACCAGCACGAGCCCCCATGCCCCGAGGCAGGCCGCCAGCCAGCCGCCGTGAATCGGGGCCTTGGGTGGAGCCGGCGGAGGTCGGCGATCGCTCTCGATCCGGGCCACGACGGCCTGATGGGCATCGGCCAACAGGGCATCGAGGTCGACCGCGGACCTGCGGGAGCTACCCTTCCCGGGGGACATCGCCACCGAGGGCATCAGCGACCTGCTCGGGGAAGAGTCGGATGTCGATCGGCTTGGTGATGTAGCCATCGAATCCCGCCTTCATCGCCTTGTCCCGGTCCCCTGCCATCGCATGGGCCGTGAGGGCGACGACCCTCAGGTCGGAGAAGGCGGCCGAGGCACGAATCTCGGAGAGGAGTTCGAAGCCGTCCTTGCCCGGCATCTGGATATCCATCAACACCAGCTCGGGGCGTGCCGCCTCGAGGGTGGCGAACAGTTCCTCGCCGCCAGGGATGCCCCTGATCTGATGTCCCTTGAGGGTCAGCAGGGTACGGAACAGCTTCATGTTGTCCGGCGAGTCTTCGACGATGAGAATATCAGCCATCAGTCCATCCGCGTTCGCTTGAGGACGGCCTTCACCCGTGCGACCAGGGAGCGCGGGGTGACGGGCTTGGTGAGGAAATCATGCGCTCCCAATTCGAGCGCATGGAGTTCTGTGTCATCGGTCCTGGCGGTGAGCATGATCACCGGCAGGTCCGCCGTGCTCACGTGGGCTCGAAGTTCCTCGAGCACGCCGAGGCCGGTGAGGTTGGGCATGTCGTGGTCAAGCACGATCAGGTCAAGGTCGTGGCGCTCAACCGCCTCCAGGGTCTCCAACCCATCGACGGCCTCCAGCACGGTGAATCCCTCGCGCTCGAGGACGGTGCGCAGCAACCGCCGCATCGCGGCATCATCGTCTGCCACCAGGACCGTTTGGGTGCCATCGGCACCGGCCGCCGTGCCTGCAGGATGCTCGCTGGGCGTCGTGCGCCCCTTCTTGCCCTCCTTGACGGCCACCTTTTCGCGCTGGTCCGTCGCTGCCGCCTCGGCGGCATCGAGGTCGGTGTTCCAGCCGGACGATTCGCCGAGCACCCGGTGGATCTCATCGAACGAGGTCAACCCGCCCCAGTAGCGAACCAGTCCACTCTCCCAGAGCGTGCGCATCCCATGTGGCCGAGAGGCCTGCACAATGTCGCCCAGTGGGGCGGAGCGTTCGATGAGCCGGCCCACCTCTCCCTCGATGGGAAACAACTCCATCACGGCAATGCGGCCCTTGTAGCCCGAGCCGGCGCACGCGCGACATCCCGGCGAACGCTTCGGTGTGACCGGGCCGGCATACCCCTTTGGCGGGCGGGCGTCCTCGGGGATCTCCGCCTCGGGCACGGGCTCGGCACAGACCTGACAGAGCCGCCGGACGAGTCGCTGGGCCACGATCCCCTTGACCACCGACGCGATCTTGAAGGAATCCACGCCCATGTCCCGGAGTCTGGTGATCGCCGACGGGGCGTCGTTGGTGTGCAGGGTGGAGAAGACGAAGTGACCCGTCAACCCAGCCTGGATCGCCGTCGTGGCGGTCTCCAGGTCACGGACCTCTCCCACGAGCACGATGTCAGGGTCCTGTCGCAGCACCGAGCGCAGCGCCGTGGCGAAGGTGAATCCCTGCTCCTCGTTCACCTGCATCTGCGAGATGCCGTCGACGTCGTACTCGACCGGGTCCTCGACGGTGACGATGTTGACCTTGCCGGTCTTGAGGTGATTGAGGATGGCGTAGAGGGTGGTGGTCTTGCCGGAGCCGGTCGGGCCGGTGACCAGCAGCATGCCCTCGCGATGCCCGAGCATCCGCATCAGGGCGCTCTCCTCCTCGTCGGGCAGCAGGAGGTCGGGAATCGACGTCTTGAGGTTGTCCTTGCTGAGAATCCGGATCACCAGCTTCTCGCCACGGCGCGCCACCGGGGCGGTTGCCACACGCAGGTCGACCGTCTTGCCATCGACCTTTGCCGAACTGCGGCCATCCTGCGGGGTCATCGAATTGGTCACGTCGAGTCCGGCGACGATCTTGACGCGCCGCACCAGCGACGGGCCGGCGGCGGCCGGCAGCCGCATCACCTCGCGGAGGACGCCGTCGACCCGGTAGCGGACGATGATCTCGTGCGACTCGAGCTCTGCGTGGATGTCACTCGCCCCGGCGCGGACCGAGTCGCCGATCAGCGCATCGACCAGCTTCGACATTGGCGCATCGAGCGCAGGATCACCCGCTTCATCTTTCGCGGCGGCCGCGGCGGCTTCCGCACTGGCCTCGACGCTTTCGGCCGGGGCCAGCCCCTGCAGCAGGCGGTTGATCTTGTTCTCCGGCCGGTAGAACTCGTCGAGCTTCTCCGCGATCGCCTCGGGTGAGGACAACTGGAACTTGAGCTGGCGCCCCGAGACGAACTCCAGGTCCTGTTCCGCCCGGATGTCCCGTGGGTCGCTGGTGGCCACCGTGACCACCTTCTCGTCGATGGCGACGGGGACGACGTGGTGCTTGCGAACCACGGATTCCGGCACCACGGCCGTCGAGCGGGCGTCCGCCGCATCCAGGTCGGCAATCGGCAGCTTGAAGTGCGCCGCGAGCATCGCCACGATGTCGGCCGAGGACGTGTGGCCGGCCCCGACCACGGCATCCCAGAGTCGACCGCCGGTGGCAACCGGGGTCGCGTCCAATTGTCTCTCGTCGAGCAGCCCAGCCCGCACAAGGTACGGGCCGAGCCAGGCATCGGGTGGGGTGGGCGACCCGGTGGTCGTCATCGGACTCCAAGGAACGGTGTGGCGAACGGGATCAGTTGCAGGCCGTTGTTCTGCGTATATGGGAAAGATACGATTCCATGGCCAGATTGCATCCCTCAACCCCGCAAAGTATCGGAGTCGCTCCTCGTGATGCCAAGGCCGCCCGCTCCCGGCGATCCGTTTTCAGTGCCTGGAGACAAGTCGATGACCCACCGGGCGCTGATGTTGGCCGCCCTGGCTGCGGGCGAGTCGGCGATTCGGGGTGCCCTGACGTCGCTCGACGCCCGTTCGACGGCGGCGGTCCTGCGCCGACTCGGCGTCGCCGTGTCTCCGCTCCGCCGGGGAGCGATGATCACCGTGAGCGGTCGGCGGCCGTGGCGTCAGCCGACGGCACCGCTCGACTGCGGCAACTCGGGGACCACGGCCAGGCTGATGCTCGGGCTGCTGGCAGGGCAGCCGATCGAGGCCCGGCTCTCCGGCGACCGGTCTCTCCGAGGTCGGCCGATGGCTCGGGTCACCGACCCCCTCTCGGCGATGGGGGCTGGATTCCCCGATGGCGGGGGCCGACTGCCGCTTCGGGTGGTGGGCGGGCGGCTCCGGGCGTTGGAGTGGACCCTCCCGGTGGCCTCGGCGCAGATCAAGAGCGCCCTGCTGCTCGCGGGGGTCACCGGTGGGGTCGCCGTTCGCCTTCGCGAACCAGGGGCGTCGAGGGACCATACCGAGCGGATGTTGAGCCGGTTTGGGTACCGCCTCGATCGGGTCGGCGGGATCCTCGCCTTCGAACCCTCCGGTGACGTTCGGCCATTCGACCTGACCATCCCCGGTGATCCCTCCTCGGCGGCCTTCCTGTTGGCGGCGGGGGCGATGGGGCGGGGCGGCGAGGTCGCCGTTGGCGGGGTGGGACTCAACCCCGGCCGGACCGGATTCCTCGCCGTCCTC
>JAHEFN010000197.1 GCA_024640185.1 Gemmatimonadota bacterium
CGAGGTGGTCGGACGCAGCGAGGGACTCGGCCGGCCATTGTTGTACGGCACCGCGCCACTCTTCCTCGAACTGCTCGGACTGCGGGATCTCGCCGACCTGCCACGGGCCGAGGAACTCACGATCGCCCTGCAACCGCATCTTCCTGAAGTGGACGAGATGGACGACGGCGAGGGCGCGCTTGCCTCGGTGGAAGAGGGCTGATGCCGACGATGCGTTTGCAGCGCTTCCTGGCGCGCGCCGGGGTGGCCTCACGCCGCCAGTCGGAGGAACTGATCACCGCAGGCCGCGTCAAGGTCAACGGCCGGGTGGCCGAGCTGGGGAGTTCGGTCGATCCCGATCACGACCGGGTCGTCGTGGGTCGCAAGGTGATCCGCCTGGCGGAGACACAGTGGATCGCACTGCACAAGCCGGTCGGGGTGGTGACGACGGCATCCGATGAGCAGGGTCGCCAGACCGTCTTCGACCTGCTCCCGGAGTCGAAGGGACTCGCCTATGTCGGCCGACTCGACGCGGGGACCACTGGGCTGCTGCTGCTGTCGACCGACGGCGATGCCATTCACCGGCTCACCCACCCCCGCTACAAGGTGCCCCGCAGGTACCTCGCGCTCATCAAGGGGATCGGTTCGGCCGAACTCAAGCAGAAGGCCGACGGCCGGGTGGAGGTCGAAGGTCGACCGGTGGTCCCGGTTCGGGTCTCGACCAAGCCCGGGCGTGATGGACGGTGCCTGCTCGACGTCACCCTCACCGAGGGCCGCAACCGGATCGTCCGCAAGTGGGTGGAGGAGATGGGCGCCGAGGTCGAGCGGCTCGCCCGGGTCGAGTACGGTCCCGTGCGCTTGGGAGAGCTCCCGGTCGGTGCCTGGCGCCCCCTCACCAAGGCAGAGGAGCGCGGGCTCTACAAGGCCGTCGGCATGCACAAGGAGGCGAAGTGACCTTCCCGGTCTCGGAGGTGTTGACGGAGGTGCGCAAGCGCGTCGTCGGCCAGGAAATGATGGTCGAGCGCCTGCTCATCGGTCTGCTCACGGGGGGGCATGTCCTGCTGGAGGGTGTGCCGGGACTCGCCAAGACACTGGCCGTGCGGACCCTTGCTGATGTGCTCCACGCGTCGTTCTCGCGCATCCAGTTCACCCCGGACCTGATGCCGGCCGATGTGGTCGGCACGATGATCTTCGATGCCCAGAACCAGGCCTTCACGCCGCGTCAGGGGCCGATCTTCGCGCAGGTGGTGCTCGCCGACGAGGTCAACCGGGCACCCGCCAAGGTGCAGTCGGCCCTTCTGGAGGCGATGCAGGAGCGACAGGTCACCATCGGAGGGGAGACCTTCATGCTCCCCGAGCCGTTCCTGGTCCTGGCGACCCAGAATCCGATCGAGAGTGAAGGGACGTACCCGCTTCCCGAGGCCCAGCTCGATCGGTTCCTCCTCAAGGTCCATGTCGGCTATCCGTCCCGGACCGAGGAACGCGAAGTGCTCGATCGGATGAGCGTGGCGAGCAAGGACATCCCCGTCACGAGGTTGGCCGAACCGGCGCAGGTGCTGGCGGCGCGGCAGGCGATCCACGACATCCATCTCGATCCCCGATTGGCGGATTACGTGGTGGACCTGGTGCGAGCCACCCGCGAGCCGGCCACGGTCGGCTTGGGACGCCTCGCCGGGATGATCGCCTACGGGGCCTCGCCACGAGCCTCGATCGCGCTCGCCCAGACCGCCCGAGCCCACGCCTTCCTTCGCGGTCGCGACTACGTGACGCCGGAGGATGTGCAGGCGCTGGCGCCCGACGTGCTGCGTCACCGAATCGTGCTGACCTTCGACGCCGAGTCGGAGGGACTCGACGCCGATGCGGTGGTGCGTCAGGTACTCGGCGCGGTGCCGGTGCCGTGACGTGGCTGGAAGCCTCCCACCGTCGCTGCTGAGGCAGGTCCGGACCCTTGCCCTTCGGGGGCGTCGGGCCACCGACGCACTGCTCGGTGGTGAGGTTCGCTCGGTCTTTCGGGGCACCGGCATGGAGTTCACCGATGTCCGGCCCTACGCCGAGGGCGACGACGTCCGGCATCTCGATTGGAACCTGCTCGCCCGCACGGGCCACCCCTATATCAAGCTCTACACCGAGACGCGGGAGCTCACCGTCCTGTTGGTGGTGGATCGCTCGGCATCGACCGGGATCGGAGATCCCGAGCCGAAGTCGGCCCGGGCCATCGAGGTGGCGGCGCTGCTCGCCCTGGTGGCCCTGCAGCAGCAGGACCGCGTCGGGCTGCTCGCCTTCGCCGATGAGGTGGGCCCGGTGATCCCACCCGGTCGCGGCCATCGGCACACCTTCGGATTGGTGAGCCGACTGTTCGACCTCGAGCCGTCGGGGAAGGAGACCGACCTCGCCGGGGCATTGCGCAGCACGGGGGCACTGCTGAAGCGTCGCTCCCTGGTCGTGATCCTCTCCGACTTCCTTGCGGCCGACTGGGAGACGCCGCTGAAGGGGTTGTCTGCCCGCCACGAGGTGACCGCGATCGCCCTTGAAGACGCCCGGGAGAGCCGACTCCCACGCAGTGGCTGGGTGACCCTCGCCGGCGTGGAACGTGGTCGGCGTGTGCTGTTCGATGCCGGGGACTCCAAGGCGCGGCATCGGGCCGAGGCGGCGATTGCCCGGACCAGAACGGCCCGGAGCGCCTCCCTCGCCGCGGCCGGTGTGCGGGAAGTGATCGTCGACACCGCGGGTGACTACCTCCCTGCGCTGCGCGCAGCGTTCGGCACCGGCCGGGGTGGTCGCCGGTGAGTCGCCAACAGGAACCGATCCGTCAGCACCCCTCCGTCGGTGACACCGTGACCATCGTCCACCGGGTCGCGGCGCCGGCCGATGCCCTGGTGCAGCCTCGCCCTCCGCTCGATTCGTTGCTGGCCACCGTGGTGGGGCCGCCCGCCGTCGAGCGCGAGGGCGATTCCGTCCGCATCGCCTACACGGTGTCGGTCTGGAGTCCCGGCCAGCATCGCCTCACGATCCCCGGTCCGGTGCTGCTGCATGCGGATGGCCGGGTCGACACCCTCGCCGACTCGAGGGTGCTGCTCGACGTGGCCTCGGTCCTCCCGACGGGGGTTGCGGCGGAATCCCTCCCCGTCCGTCAAGCGCGACCGTGGGTCGCCCGGGCGGAGACCTCTCTCTTCCCGTTCGCGGTCCTGCTGCTCCCCGTGCTGCTGCTGTTGGCAGCGGTGGCACTCTGGTGGCGCCGTCGTGGTCCCGAGATGACCTCACGGGTGATGACGGGGACCCCGATCGGGGCCCACCTCGACCGGATCATCGCGTGGCGTGAGGTGGGCGAGCCGGCCCTCGCCGTCGATCACCTCGGCGGCCTGTTGCCTGAGACGCCTGCCGCCGCCACATGGCGTGAGCGAGTCGCGGCGGTCCGTTTCCGTGCCGATGGCCAGTCGGAACTCTCGGCCCTGCTTGACGAGGGCATCGCCCTGCTCGACAGCCAAGACGGGACGGCATGATCTTCTTCGCCCGGCCTTGGCTCTTCCTCCTGCTGCTGGCGCTGCCATGGTGGTGGTGGCGTCGTCGCAAGCACGAGGTCGATGCGGCACCGGTGAGTGATGCGACGCCCTACGTCGCGACCGCCAGCCGACGCTGGCGCCTGCTGGTGCCTCCGGCACTGCGGGCCCTCGGCTGGGTGGCGCTGGTGGCGGCCGCCGCGGGTCCGTTCCGGCGCGGCGATCGCACCATGGTCGCGAGCGATGGCATCGCCATCGTGATCGCCATCGATGTGTCCTCGTCGATGCTGGCCGAGGACTTCGCCCCGTCAAACCGGCTCACCGTCGCCAAGCAACAGGCGGTGGCCTTCGTGCGCGGGCGCACCGCCGACCGGATCGGCCTGGTGGCCTTCGCCGGTGAGGCGCTCACGCAGGTGCCAGTGACGCTCGACTACCCGGCGCTCGAACGGGCGATCGGCGCGCTCTCGGTCGGCGCCCTGCAGGATGGCACCGCGATCGGATCGGGACTGGCCACCGCCGTCGCGCGGCTCCGCCGCGTGCCGGGGAAGGAGAAGGTGGTCCTGCTCCTGACCGATGGCGTGAACAACCGCGGCCTGATCGACCCGCGGACGGCAGCTGGAACCGCCGAGGCCTTCGGGGTCAAGGTCTACACCGTGGGGGTCGGCACGGAGGGCGAGGCGCGCATTCCGACCGGCCGAGGGCTCAACGGCTTTCGCTACGAGATGCTGCCGGTCCAGATCGATGAACCACTGCTCACCGAGATCGCGGAGCAGACGGGTGGACAGTACTTCCGTGCGATCGACGCCGCCTCGTTGGGGCGGATCTTCCGGCAGATCGATCGCCTCGAACGCTCTCGGGTCGACGTGGTGCGTTATCTCCGTCAGGAGGAGCGTACCCGCCCCTTCCTGATGGCGGCGCTCGTGTTGCTGCTGCTGGAACTGCTGGTGAGCAGTACGCTGGTGGTGCGCGTCCCATGATGTTCGAACGGTCGAACCTGCTCTGGTTGGTGCCGCTGATCACGATCGCCGTGGGGGTGGTCGCCACGGCGGCGCGTCGGCGTCGGGTGATGGCTGCCCAGGCGTGGTCGACGTCCCTCGGGGCCCAGGCGGCGCGGTACGGCCGGCGGTCCCCCCTGCTGCTGGCCGCCGCCGCCTGCCTGGTGGCCATCGGCCTGGCGGGGCCCCGCTGGGGGCGCGTGGCACGGACGGCGGAGTCGCGCGCGCTCAATGTCGCCCTGGTGATGGACATCTCACGCTCGATGCTCGCGCAGGATGCCGCCCCCGACCGGCTGACGCGGTCGATTCGCATCGCACGACGGCTGGTCCAGGACCTGTCGGGAGACCGCCTCGCGCTCGTGGTCTTTGCCCAGCGCGCCTACATGCTGGCACCGCTCACCCTCGACGAGAGCGCGCTGGCGCTGCAACTCGACGCCCTCGATCCCACCATCGCCAGTGAGGGTGGCAGCGGGCTCGCCGGCGCGTTGACGATGGCCCGGGAGCTCCTCCTCGAGGCGAGTGAAGGGGGCGACCGGGCGGTGGTGGTCTTCACCGACGGGGAGTCGTTCGACGGCGAGAACGCC
>JAHEFN010000198.1 GCA_024640185.1 Gemmatimonadota bacterium
ACCATCCCCGAGATTGAAGAGCGACTGCACCAGGCCCTTGCCGAAGGTGGGCACGCCCACCACCACGGCCCGATCGTTGTCCTGAAGCGCCCCGGCGATGATCTCTGCCGCCGAGGCGGTGCCCTGATCGACCAGCACCACGACCGGCAGCTCTGGCCAGCGCTCATCGCGCTCTGCCTCGAAGCTCCGGGACGTCCCCTCCGCCCGACCCCTGGTCGAGACGATCCCCATCCCCTTCTGGAGGAAGAGGTCCGAGACCTCGACACCCTGGTCGAGCAGTCCGCCGGGATTGCCCCGCAGGTCGAGGATCAACTTGGTCATCCCGGTCTTGCGGAGGCGGTCGATCTCCTCGCGCAGCTCCTTGGCCGAGGTCTCGCTCACCGGGCTCAACTGCACGATGCCGATGCTGTCGCCGAGCAGGGTGCCGGGCTGGACCGAGCGGTTGTGGATCTCCTCGCGCTTGACCGCGAAGGCCAGCAGCGAGGCGAAGCCCGGGCGCCGCACCTGGATGTTCACGATGGAGCCGGGTGCACCCCGGAGGGTCTTGACCGCCTCATCCCGGTTGAGCCCGCGCGTGCTCTTTCCCTCGACCGCCACGATCTGGTCACCGGTCTCGATGCCCAGCCGGTCCGCCGGGGTATTCGGCAAGGGCGCGATCACGGTGATCCAGCCATCACGGACGTCGATCTGGATGCCGAGACCGCCGTAGTTGCCGGTCGTCTGGAAGGTCAGGTCGGTGTAGTCCTCCCCCTCGAGGAGGGTCGAGTAGGGGTCGCCCAACTGGTCCACCATCCCCCGCGTCGCCTTGTGCATCAACGAGTCGGCGGGCACCGAGTCGACATAGTACGTCGTCACGGCGCCGAGCACCCGCTGAAACAGCTGGTCGGAGGTCATCGCGGGGGCCGCCGTGGAGGCGCCCGACATCAACCAGCCACCACTGGCCAGCGAGAGGACACCCACCACAAGGACCAGCCACCAGCGCTGGCGGTTTGTACTGCCGGATTGTGCGCTCATCCCATGCCCTACCTTGGCCAAGGCCGAAACGTTTCGGGACACGCTGCCACCAGCGCCTCCCAGGTGCGGTCGAGTACCTGCTCTGGAGACGCGGCACCGTCCACATGATGGACGCCGGGACCGTTCGCCGCGAGATAGGCGGCGGCCACCCTGGTGTGGAAGGCCGCATCCTCGCGCTCCATCCGGTCCGGTGCCTTTCCGCCGCGGAGCTGACGCGCACGACCCACCGTCGGGTCGAGATCGATCACCACGGTCGCGTCGGGGGTGAGCCCGCCGGTCGCGGCGGCGTTGACCCAGCGCACGTACTCCATCGGTAGCCCGCGACCCACACCCTGGTAGACCATCGTCGAGAGGTCGAAGCGGTCGGAAAGCACCACCCGCCCCTCCGCCAGCGCGGGACGGATCACCGAGGCGACCAGGTCCGCACGAGCGGCGGTCACGAAGAGCAACTCGGCCTCGGAGGTCCAGGGACGGTCGGCGTGCCAGAGTTCGTGCCGCAGCTGCTCCGCGAGCGGCGTGCCGCCCGGCTCCCGCACCATGACGGGGTCGATCCCCTGGACCCGCATCCGCTCGCCGAGTCCGGTCGCCAGCGTCGACTTGCCGGTCCCCTCCGGTCCCTCAAGCACGACAAAACAGCCGCGAGGCATCAGAGGGTGATGATCCCGCTCGTGGCGCCACGCTCGATGCCTTCGCCGATCTTCTGGTTGACCTTGTTCATCAGCTTGTCGACGTTGGCGCGCGCGACAAGGTACGTCTGACCGGTTGGTGAGGTCTCGAAATCACGAAGGGTCGTCTCATACTCCTTCGCCTTGGCCTCCTCGGGTGGCTGCCCCTGGGCGACCATCTCATCGAACTCTCGCGTCAGCCGGGAGATCGTCTCCAGCTTGCCCTGCGCCTCGGTGTCCTCGCGCAGGGCCTGCTCCGCCCGACGCAGCGCCTGATACTCATTCGACTGTCCCAGCAACCGGCCGAGTTCGACCGCCTTCTCGTCAATCATTGTCAGCTCCTCGTTGGGCCAGGAGGATCCTGGCCCGACCGAACAGGTCATCAAGAATGGTCACTTCACGCCAGCCGAACCCTTCGGCCAACGTCCGCGTCTGTCCCGCACGTCGCGCATCGATCTCGAGCGCCAACCAGCCGGTCGGCTGCAACAGGGACCGGCCGCCGGCGAGGATCACCTGATAGGCGGCCATCCCGTCCTCACCTCCGACGAGGGCCTGCCGGGGCTCCCAGGCGCGGACGCTCGGGTCCAGCGTGTCGTATTCCGCATCCGTAAGGTAGGGGGGGTTGGAGACCAGCAGATCGAGCCGGCGCCCCCTGATCGGCCGCAAGAAGTCGCCCTCGAGCCAGGTCACGGCCACTTCGTTGCGCGCGCCGTTGTCTCGCGCCACCGCCAGGGCATCGGCAGAGCTGTCGGTCCCGATCACCTCGGCAAAGCGCCCCTCGCTCGCCAGGGCGATGGCGATCGCCCCGCTGCCGGTCCCGATGTCGGCCGCCACCCCACCGCGGACCCGATCGAGGGCTGCCCCGACGAGTTCCTCGGTTTCGGGCCGTGGGATCAGCACCCGACCGTCGACGAGCAGGTCGAGACGGCGAAAGCCGCTCCAACCCGTGACGTACGCCAGCGGTTCACCGGCGGCTCGGCGGTGCACCGCCGCCAGGTAGCGCTCGGCTTCGGCGGGAGAGGCCACCTGATCGGCGTCGAGCACCAACCGAGTGGCGTCGCGATGCTCGAGGTCGCGTGCCAGGCGCAACGCTTCCCGCCGCGGCTCGGCAATCCCGGCCGCGTCGAGGATGGCAGTGGCCTCTCGGCGCAGCATCGCCTGCGTGGTCACCAGGTCAGTCACCCGACATCTCCTCCTGTGAGGCCCGGCGGAGCGCCGTGAGGATCTCCTCCAACCGCCCCTCGAGGACCTCGGGGAGGTTGTGGACCGACAGGCCGATCCGATGGTCGGTGACCCGCGACTGGGGATAGTTGTAGGTCCGGATCTTCCCCGACCGATCACCGTTGCCGACCATCCGCTTCCGCTCGGCCGAGCGACTCGCCTCGGCCTCGGCGATCCTGCGGTCGAGCAGTCTCGCGCGCAGCACATCCATCGCCTTGAGCTTGTTCTGCAACTGGGACTTCTGGTCCTGCTGCGACACGACGATTCCGGTGGGGAGGTGGGTGATCCGCACCGCGGAATCGGTGGTGTTCACGCTCTGTCCACCGGGCCCCGAGGAGCGAAAGACATCGATCTTGAGGTCCTGGGGATCGATCGCGACATCGACCTCCTCTGCCTCCGGGAGCACCGCAACGGTGGCCGCCGAGGTATGAATCCGTCCCTGCTGCTCGGTGCTGGGAACCCGCTGGACCCGGTGCACCCCCGACTCATGGCGGAGCTTGCCGAAGGCGTCCTCGCCTCGGACCGCAACGACGGCCTCCCGGACGCCACCCATGTTGCCCTCGGAGACCGCGATGGTCTCGACCTTGAGTCCCTGTCGCTCGGCGTATCTGGTGTACATCCGCAGGAGGTCACCGGCGAAGAGGCCGGCCTCGTCGCCGCCGGTCCCGGCCCGAATCTCGAGAATCGCATCGCGATCATCGTGGGGGTCCCGGGGGACCAGCAGCTCGGCGAGTTCCTCCCGAAGCCGGGCCACCTCGGCGGGGAGGGCCTTCAGGTCCTCGGCCGCGAGGGCCACCAGCTCCGCGTCGCCCGATGCCGTCAGCTCACGCGCCTCCGCGAGCCGCTCCTCGCATTGGGTGAGCGATTCGGCCACGCGGACCACCGGCTGGAGCCGGGAGTGCTCGCGGCCGAGGGTTCGCAACTTGGCGGGGTCGGCGGCCGTCGCCGGGTCTGACAGCTGGCTGGCAACCTCCTCCGCTCGCGCTAGCGCCTGGCGGAGTCGGGTGTCCACGGGTCAGGACGTCGCGGTCGTGTCCGGCGATGCGTACTTGCGACGGAATCGATCGATCCGCCCGGCCGTGTCCACGAGGCGCTGCTTGCCGGTGAAGTAGGGATGACACTGGGCGCAGACTTCCACCGAGATCGCGTCCTTGGTGCTGCGCGTCTCGAAGGTGTTGCCACACTGGCAGTGCGCCGTGATGGACTGATAGACCGGATGCATGTTTGACTTCACGTGTCACCTCTACTGGTACGCCGTGCTCCCCTTGCGGAACCACGATAGCCGGGAAATATAGCGGAAGGTCCGATCCGCGTACAACCCACGACCCCCACGTTCGTCCTTGCAGTGGAGGCGGCAGTTTTCCAACCGGGAGTCTCGATGTCGAAGTGGCGCCAAGTTGTTCTGGCTACAGCACTTGCCGTCTTTCCCCAGGGCCTGTCGGCCCAGAGCGGGGTGGCGGTCGTGGGCTTCGTGACCGAAGGCTCGGTGGGGTTGGGCCGGGGCGAGTACCCCACCCTCGGCCTGGCACTCACGGCCACCCTGGCCGCCGAACTGGCCGCCAGGGCAGCCCAGGTGGTGACCCTGGACCCGGCGGGCCCCGACCGTCAGGGGCATTTCGACCTCGGCGCGGCGAGAGCCCAGGCCGGTCGCCTCGGCGCCCGCTGGCTGGCCGTCGGGCAACTGCTCGACCAGTACGGCGACATCCATCTCGAGGTCCGCCTGATCGATGTCGCCAGTGGCGAGCCCGTGAGCGTCATCCGCGCCGACGAGGCCCACCACAGCCGCGACGTGCTGGCGATGGCCCTCGGATCGATCGCAGACCAATTGACCCGACAACCGGCGATCGGCGGGAGGCCGGCCGCGGCGACCGCCGTCAGCGTTGAGGCGCTGATGCAGTTCGGTCGCGGGCTCGAGCTGGAGATCGCCGGCGATGCTCCGGGGGCGGCCGCGGCCTACCGGAAGGCGGCCGCGCTGGCGCCGGGGTTCAGTGCCCTGGAAAGAGCACGACGGCGCGTCGGCGGCTGACCCGCAGCAGCAACCAGCAGGCCGCGAGCGTCGGGGGCACCACGAGGGCGGCGACCTCACGATTGACCTGCCCGCCGATCGTGCGTGTGAGCGCCATGATGCCCCCGATCACGG
>JAHEFN010000007.1:0-17581 GCA_024640185.1 Gemmatimonadota bacterium
GAGGCATCAATTGCTGGCTGGGAGGCCGGCTCGGCCAACTTCGCGCTCAAGGGCCGCAACGTCACCACCACGGGGAGCTTCGGGACCGTCTACCGGAAGTAGGCCGAGGACGGAGGACGGAGATCCGCAAGCGAAGAGGGGCACCCTCGATGAGCAAAGGTCGGTTCCTCGCCGCGCGTCACTTGCCTTGGGTCGGGAAGACCGAGTGCGGTGAGTCCGGCCTTCGTGAATCGAGCGGTGGCCGCCTCGAAGCGGAGCACCGAGATCCGAGACCGGAGCTCAAGAAGCGAAGAGGGGCACCCTCGATGAGCGAAGGTCGGTTCCTCGCCGCGCGTCACCTGCCCTGGGTCGGGGAGACCGCGTGCGGCGAGTCCGGCCTTCGTGAATCGAGCGGTTGCCGCCTCGAAGCGGAGCACCGAGATCCGGGACCGGAGGGCGGTCCCGCCGGTCGAGAAGCGCTACCGCTCGGCGCCGCAATGCGAGCAGAACTTGGCAGCCTCACGGAGCGGGGCATCGCAGCGAGCACAACCGTCAATCGAGGCGATCGCGGCGGCCTCGTAGCGCGTCCGCAACTGTTCGAAGTCCTGGTCAGAGAGCTTCCCCGTGGCGCGGTCGAACTCGATCTCCTTCAGGGCCAGCAGGGCGCGGCCACGAGTGGTCTCCTCGGGCTCCGGCGGTTCCCAGTCCGCCGGACCCTCGGCCTGCACCACCCCGCGGCCCGTGAGCAGCGGCTCGAGCACCAGCCAGAGAATCGACAGTCCCACCAACCCGGCGGCCAACGCTTCGAGCACGATCAGGACTCCACGTCGTCGAGGGCCCGGCGAAGTCGCTCACGGGCGGCCTCATCAGGTGTCGTTGCCACGGGAGCTGCGGTGATCTCCACCGCCGCGACCTCCGCCTTGCGCCTGGAGATCCATGCCGCCAGCCCGAGCGCCCCGGTGAGCATCACCAGACCCGGGACGACGTAGCCGGCCACGTTGAAGCCCTCTGCAGGGGGCGCCATCAGGATCGCCTCGCCCTCACGCGCCACGAAGAAGTCGATGATCTCCTCGGGCGTCTTGCCCTCGACCCACAGCGCGATGACCTCCTTGTGCAGCGCCGGCGAGAACGTGCACGTGAAGTCAGTGGTCCGGCAGGTGTAGATGTCGAGGGTGCAACCGCAGGTGCACCGCATCCGCCGCTCGGTCGCGATGACCAGCGGATCGTTGTCCAACGCGGTCAGGGTGTCGCGGTTGCGTCCCGCCCACTCCGGCGAATAGAGTCGGTCGGCGTCATCGAGGCCCGCCACCGGTGTGGCTTCTCCCTGGTCCTGTGCCCGGAGTGCTCCGGGGAGGAGGAGGAGTCCCATCAGTCGTACCGCATCTCGTCGCGTGGTCATCCCTTCACGGCCCCTTCCCGCAACGGCACCCCATACCCCGCCTGGGCCACCGGTGCACGGCGCTTCGTCTTGATCTGGGGTCCGCCCGGCCACATGGCCAGCACCCCACCGAGTACCAGGATCACCCCGCCGATCCAGAACCAATTCACCAGCGGGTTGATGATCAACGAAAACTGGGCCCGTTCGGTTCCATCCGGCGATCCGGCATAGACGACGTAGATGTCCTCCCGCAGGTCGCTGTGCAGCCCCACCTCGGTGCTCGGCTCGAAGGTCGGTCGACCGAACGAGTCGACGTGCTGCCGCTTCTCGGAGACGATGTCGTCGAGACGCTTGCCGTCGCGGGTCACCTGCAGCGTCGCGGCGGAGACCAGTCGGTTGAGCGACTGATACTGCGAGGTCCCCATGTAGGTGAAGGCGATGTCATGCCCGTACGGGGAGCGCACCACCTCCGTCTGGCCCGGCACCATCTGGACCGAGACCTTCTCCTGGAAGGCGAGGCCGACGAAGGCCACGAAATAGGCCACGATGCCGACGTGGACGATGTAGCCACCGTAGCGGCGCCGGTTGCGAGAGACCAACCGTGAGAGCGCGGCAAAGATGTGCTCACCGTACATCGACATCCGGGCGCGCACACCACGCCAGAACTCCTGCGCGACCGTGCCGAGGACGAAGCCGGCGAGGCCCAGGGACATCAGGGGATAGAACCCCCTGAGACCCATGGCAAACAGCACCCCGAACGTCACCAGGCCGGCGGCGACCGGCACGATGAACTGCCGCTGGAGGTTGCGCACCGACGCCTTCCGCCACGCGATCAACGGGCCGACGCCGGTCAGGAAGAGCAGGAACAGCCCCAGGGGGATGTTCACCCGATTGAAGAACGGCGGTCCGACGGTGATCTTGGTCCCCCGGACGGCCTCCGAGATGATCGGGAAGAGGGTGCCCCAGAGGACCGAGAAGGCGATACCGACCAGGGCCAGGTTGTTGAAGAGGAAGGCCGACTCCCGGCTGACCATCGACTCGAGCTCGGCTTCCGGCTTGAGCGAATCCCAGCGGGTGTACAACAGGGTGAACGAGACGATCGCGGTCACCATCAGGAACGCCAGGAAGAAGTACCCGACACTCGACTGGGTGAACGAGTGCACCGAGGCGATCACGCCGCTGCGAGTGATGAACGTCCCGAAGATGCTCAGCAGGAACGTCCCGATCACCAGGGTCATGTTCCAGCGCTTCAGCATGCCGCGCTTTTCCTGGATCATCACCGAATGAAGGAACGCCGTCAGCGTGAGCCAGGGATGGAACGAGGCATTCTCGACCGGATCCCAGCCCCACACCCCACCCCAGCCAAGCTCCAGGTAGGCCCACCACATCCCGATGGTGATGCCGACCGACAGGAAGATCCACGACATGATCGCCCACTTGCGCATCGCGATGATCCAGCCGGCGTCGAGCTTGCGGGCGAGCATCGCGGCGATGGCGAAAGCGAAGGGGATGGTGAGCGAGATGTAGCCCAGGTAGAGCATCGGGGGGTGGACCACCATCCCCGGGTTCTGCAGCTGCGGATTGAGTCCGTTGCCGTCGGGCGGCGTGAAGCTCAGCCGTTCGAACGGGTTCGCATGCTCACCGAAGAGCATCACCGCGATGAAGAACACCACGATGAGGTTCGTGATGCCGGCGACATAGGGGAGCAGGTCACGGAATCGGGACGACGTGAGTGCCTGGGCCAGCGAACCGAAGATCCCCAGGACCACGGCCCAGAAGAGGAGCGACCCCTTCTGGCCAGCCCAGAACGCCGACACGAGGTAGTACTCGGGGAGGTTCCTGGAGGTATACGACGCGACGTACTCGATGTTGAAGTCGTGCGCGAAGATGCCCTTCCACAGGGCAAAGGCGGCGACCAGGAGGGCGATGCAGATGGCGTAGGCGCTGCGCTGAACCGCGGCCGCCAGTTCGGGACGGTCCTGCCAGCGGGTGAGGAAGGCCAGCCCGGCGCTCCAGAGCCCGATCAGGAAGGCGGCCCAGAGCGCGAATTGTCCGAGCAGGGTCATCGAGTACTCACGTCTGGGTGCCCTGCTCTTCCCACTCCGCCTCGTAGCGCGAGCCGCACTTGGCAATCACGTCCGTGGCGTGGAAGATCCCGTCACGGCCGAACTTCCCCTCGACCACCACCTCGATGTCGTTCTCGTCGGTGAAGGTGTCCGGCACCATGCCGACATAGGTGACGGGGAAGGAATTGGCTCCGTCGGAAACGGTGAAGTCGATCCGCTGTGCCGGCCCGTCACGCTCGATCGAGCCCTTGACCACCTTGGCACTGACCTTGACCCCCACATCGTGGAGGGTCGGATCGGCCGTGCTCCGCTCGACCAACTCCGTCGGTGTCAGGAAATACGTCCCCGTCTGCTTGATCCCCTCAGAGATCAGCAGGGTGACGCTGCCGACGATGACGATCGCCCCGAGGGCAAACTTGGTGCTGGGTTTCATGATGGTTGTTCCTCTCTCATCCCCATAATCTAGACCGGTCGGCCACCAGAGTCAGGTGCCACCGAGCGCATTCCCGACTCCAGTTCAGCCTGTCCGTCGACCGGCCTCTGCCCACGCCACCGCCGCCTCGACCGCGACGCGCCACCGATCTCGCTGGCTGTCCCGCCACGCATCGTCCCGGGCGGGTTCGAACACGGTCATCGCCCCCAGGTCAGGCGCCGGCGGCAGCTGGTGCCCCAAACCGAGTGCCGCGAGACGCGCCGCACCGTAGCCGGTCAGCTCCACCCCTGCCGGCCGGAGGACCGGCACATCGAGGAGGTCGGCCTGATACTGCATCAACCAGTCGTTCGAGGCGGCACCCCCGTCGACCCGGAGTTCGCGCACGCCCCCCATCGCGACGACCAGGTCGGCGGTGCTGTTCGCAATCGCCTCGAGCGTGGCCCGCACCAGGTGGGCGCGCTGGGTTCCCCTCGTCAGCCCGACGATCGTCCCGCGTGCATCCGGATCCCAATAGGGGGCACCGAGCCCGGCAAAGGCCGGTACGAAACTGACCCCGGCCGTATCGGAGACGTTGCCCGCCATCGCAGCCGTCTCCTCCGCTCCCGCAATGATCCCCAACCCATCGCGCAGCCACTGCACCGCCGCCCCGGCGATGAAGACACTCCCCTCCAGCGCCCAGGCCAGTCCGCCGGTCGGGGAGGCCGCGATGGTTGCCAAGATGCCGCTGCCAGGCACCGGCGGCGCCTCGGCACCGCTGTAGCGGAGCAAGAAGGCCCCGGTCCCGAAGGTGACCTTGGCCTCCCCGGGGTGGACACACCCTTGCCCGAACAACGCCGCCTGCTGGTCACCGACCAGGCCGGTGATCGGGATCTCCCGGCCAAACCAGGCTTCGGAGGCCACGGCATGCATGCCGACGCAGTCGACCACCTGCGGCAGCATCCCTCGCGGCACCCCGAACAACCGCAGCAGGTCATCGTCCCACTCCCCGGTGGCGAGGTCGGCCAGGAGGGTCCGCGAACTGTTGGTGCGATCGGTGAGGTGGGTCCCACCGGACAGCATGGCCACCAGCCAGCTCTCCACGGTGCCCGCCACCAGCGAGCCGTCCTCGGCGCGCGCGCTGACCTCGGTGTCCTCGAGCAGCCACTCGAGCTTGGTCGCCGAGAAGTAGGGATCGAGCAGCAGGCCGGTCTTGGCCCGGATCGCCTCCTCCTCCCCGGCTCGACGAAGCTCCGCACACCGAGGCGCGGTGCGACGGTCCTGCCAGACGATCGCCCGACCGACCGGCTCCAGGGTCACGCGGTCCCAGATGACCACGGTCTCGCGTTGATTGGTGATCCCGATCGCGTCTGGCGTCACCCCGGCACGCTCGATCGCCTCACGTCCGGCGGCCACGATGGACTCCAGCAGGGAGAGTGGATCGTGCTCCACCTCCCCCGGAGCGGGGAAGAACTGCGGGATCTCCCGGTAGCCACGGCCAAGCAGCTGGCCCCCTTCGCCGAAGACGAGGGCGGTCGATCCAGTCGTGCCCTGATCAAGGGCGAGGATGATGGGCATGAGGGAAGTGACACGGGTGGCACGCTTGGTGAAAGGGCTGCGCCCGAAGCCGAGGTCGGGGCGCCAGCCGGCGGAGGGCATGGGACAGAGCCGAGACGTCCGAGCGCATTATCTTTGGGCATGGCCTACAGCACACTCCTCCTCGAGATCGACGACGCGGGAATCGCAGTCGCCACGGTCAACCGCCCCGACAAACTCAATGCCCTCAATGCCGAGGTGATTGCCGACCTGGCCGCCCTCGCCGAGGAGGTAGCCGACACAGCCACCATCCGCGCCCTGATCCTCACCGGCGCGGGGCCCAAGGCGTTCGTCGCCGGCGCCGACATCGGCGAACTGGCGGCGGTCGGGGAGGCCAGCGGTGCGGCACTCGCCACGACCGGACAGGCCGCGTTCCGCGCGCTGGAACGACTGCCGATCCCCGTCATCGCAGCGGTCAACGGCTTCGCCCTGGGGGGCGGCTGTGAATTGGCGATGGCCTGTCATCTCCGCATCGCCACCCCAAACGCCCGATTCGGCCAGCCGGAGGTCAAGTTGGGATTGATTCCGGGGTACGGCGGCACGGTGCGACTGCCGCGGTTGGTTGGTCGTGGACGGGCGCTCGAGATCCTTCTCACCGGTCGGATGATCGGCGCCGAGGAAGCGGAACGGATCGGACTGGTCAATCGCGTGATCGCGGCGGACGGCGACCTGCTTGCCGAGGCGAAGGCCACCGCCACCGCGATCCTCGCCATGGGTCCGCTGGCCGTGGCACTCTGTCTCGGGCAGGTCGACCGTCAGGCCGACCTGCCGGTTGACGAGGCGCTGGCCCTGGAGGCGGTGGCGTTCGGACGGGCCTGTGGCAGCAGCGAGAAGGCCGAGGGGACCTCGGCCTTCCTGGAGAAGCGGCCGGCGGTGTTCCACGGCAGCTGAGCCGATGCGAGCCCGCGCCATCACCGTCAGGTCGTTCCGCAACCTGGCCGACGCGACCCTGGAGTTGCCGCCCGACGGCATCGCACTGCTCGGATCGAACGGCCACGGCAAGACGAACCTGCTCGAGGCGTTGGCCTACCCGGTGCTCTTCCGCTCGCTGCGCGGCAGCCGTGACCGCGATGTGGCGCGGTTTGGCGGCCCGGGGTTCCATGTGGCGGTCACCAGGGATGACGGCGTCGAGATCGCGACCACGTGGGACACGGCAACGGCCGGGAAGCGCGTCACCGTGGCGGGCCAGGAGCAGGGCCGGATCACCGACGCCCTCGGGGCCTGGCTGGCCGTCACCTTTCTCCCCGGCGATCTGGCGCTGGTTCAGGCAGGGGCCTCCGAACGACGGCGTTGGCTCGACCGACTCCTGTCGCTCGGCTCGCCCGCCTATCTTGAGGCGCTGCTGCGATACCGGGCAGCGGTCGCGCAGCGGAATGCAGCATTGCGGCGTGGCGACATGGAGTCGGCTGGGGCGTTCGATGTGCCGCTTGCCCGCCACGGCTCGGCCGTGGTGAGAGGGCGACTGGACTGGGTCGGCAATGCCGAGACACGGTGGCGCGAGGAACTGGACCGCCTCGGCGAGCCCCTCGAGGTGAGCCTGGGCTACCGCGGTCACGAGGAACTCACCGACGCCTCCGCGTGGACGGCACCCCTGGCCGCGGCGAGGGACCGCGACCTCCGCCGTGGGCAGACCCATGTCGGACCACATCGCGATGACCTGGTGCTCGGGCTGGAGGGTCGGTCGTTGCGGGAGTTCGGGTCGACCGGGCAGCAGCGAACCGCGGCGATCGGGCTCCGGCTTCTCGAACACGCGACCTTGTCGTCGGACCGGGACAGCCGGCCTGCCCTCCTGGTGGATGATGTCTTCGCCGAGTTGGACGCAGGACGGCAGGCCCGCCTGGCGGGTCGACTGAACGAGATGGGCACGCAGTTGGTGGTCACCGCGCCGCGCCCAGAGGACCTGCCGGACGCATTGGAGGCACCGCGATGGCATGTAGCCGACGGTATGATCCGACCGGGGTAGCCACCAATGCTCCCAAGCCGCTGGCCGAGGCGCTCGAGGCGTGGATCAGCAGCAAGGGGTTGCGCAAGCGGTTCGACCTGGCCGAGGTCGTCGAGGCATGGCCCGACCTGGTGGGCCCACAAATCGCCGCGGTCACCAAGGCGCTGGCGGTGGACAACGATGGCACGCTGGTGATTCGGGTGGCCACGCCGGCCTGGGCCACCGAGCTGGGATTGATGACTCCGCGGATCCTGGCGAGGGTCAACGGCTCCAAGAAGGGCCGCGTGGAGCGGGTGCGCTGGCTGGTCGGTCCACTTGATCGACCCTGATACTCATCGAACGCGAGGACGCATGGCGAAGGAAGCGAAGCCGTCGAACGGCGACTACGGTGCAAAGCAGATCACGGTCCTCAAGGGACTCGAGGCGGTCCGCAAGCGGCCGGGGATGTACATCGGCTCCACCTCAGAGAACGGGCTGCACCACCTGGTCTACGAGGTGGTCGACAACTCGATCGACGAGGCGCTCGCGGGGCACTGTGACAGCATCGAGGTCACCCTCCATCGCGACGGATCGGTCAC
The DNA here is from genome assembly GCA_024640185.1 of Gemmatimonadota bacterium. Classification (GTDB taxonomy): domain Bacteria; phylum Gemmatimonadota; class Gemmatimonadetes; order Gemmatimonadales; family GWC2-71-9; genus Palsa-1233. The sequence goes on from JAHEFN010000007.1 coordinate 7,949, forward strand.
CGTGGCCGACAACGGGCGCGGCATTCCGGTCGACCTCCACCCCGTCGAGGGGATCCCGGGTGTCGAGCTCGCGCTCACCGTGCTGCACGCCGGCGGCAAGTTCGACAAGGACTCCTACAAGGTCTCCGGCGGACTGCACGGCGTCGGCGTGTCGGTCGTCAACGCCCTCTCCGAGAAGCTGACCGTCACGGTCGATCGTGACGGCGCCCGTCACCAGATGACCTTCGTGCGCGGCCACACCTCCCAGAAGCTCACGGTGATCGGGATGGCGGCTGGCACCGGGACGACGGTCACCTTCAAGCCCGACCCGGAGATCTTCTCCGTCCTTGAGTTCACCTGGGCCACGCTCGCCGAGCGCCTGCGGCAGCTCGCCTTCCTCAACGGCGGGATCAAGATCTCCCTCACCGACGAGCGGGGCGACACGCCGCGCAACGAGGTGTTCCTGTACGAAGGCGGCCTGATCGAGTTCGTCCAGTACCTCAATCGCAAGAAGAAGCCGCTGCACCCCAAGCCGGTGCACTTCAACGCCTCGAAGGACGACATCGATGTCGACGTCGCGATCCAGTGGGAAGACGGCTACAACGAGAACACCTTCACCTTCGTGAACAACATCAACACCCACGAGGGCGGCACCCACCTCACCGGCTTCCGCTCGGCGCTGACGCGGACGATCAACGACATCGCGAAGAAGGGCAATTACCTCAAGAAGGCAGACTTCACCCTCTCGGGCGACGACGCACGCGAGGGGATGACCTGCGTCCTGCACGTGAAGGTTCGTGAACCGCAGTTCGAGGGCCAGACCAAGACCAAGCTCGGCAACAGCGAGGTCGAGGGGATCGTCAGGACGATCGTGGGCGAGCAGATGGCGATGTTCCTCGCCGAGAACCCCGCGGTCGCCCGGGCCATCATCGAGAAGGCCGTCGGTGCGGCCCGCGCCCGCGAGGCGGCTCGCAAGGCCCGCGAGTTGGTGCGCAAGAAGTCCGGACTGGAAAACGCCGTGCTCCCGGGGAAGCTCGCCGACTGCTCGGTCGACGACCCCGCCCTCTCCGAGCTCTACCTGGTCGAGGGCGACTCTGCCGGCGGCTCCGCCAAGCAGGGGCGCAACCGGCAGTACCAGGCGATCCTCCCGCTCCGGGGCAAGATCCTCAACGTCGAGCGGGCCCGAATCGACCGGATCCTCGGCAATGCCGAGATCCGCGCGATCATCACCGCGATCGGCGCCGGGATCCGTGAGGACTTCAACATCGAGAATGCCCGGTACCACAAGATCATCATCATGACCGACGCCGACGTCGATGGTGCCCACATCCGGGTCTTGTTGTTGACCTTCTTCTTCCGGCAGATGCCCGACCTCATCGAGGCCGGGTTCGTGTACATCGCCCAGCCGCCCCTCTACCGGGTGGCCAAGGGACGGGAGGAGTACTACGCCTACGACGAGGATGAGCGGATCGACTTCACCAAGCGCTTGGAGGAGAAGGGCGGCCGCGGCAATGTGGCCCTGCAGCGCTACAAGGGCCTCGGAGAGATGAACCCCGACCAACTCTGGAAGACGACGATGGACCCGGACACCCGGACCATCCTTCGCGTGACCCTCTCGGATGCGGTCGAGGCGTCGAAGCTCTTCGATGAGTTGATGGGCGACAACGTCGAACCCCGCCGTGAGTTCATCGAGGCCAACGCGCAGTACGTGAGCGTGCTGGACGTCTGACGTCTGACGAGAGACGAGAGACGAGAAGCGACGATCCGCAGATCGTCCTCTGACGTCACCGAGCAAGGGCCGGCCTCCTCTCTGGGAAGCCGGCCCTTGTCATGAGCGACATCGTCTCTCGTCTCTCGTCTCTCGTTCAAAACTCCGGGATGTGCGACTTGCTCGTGCCCGGACCCCAGTCGTCGTCATCGTCATCGAACGCATCGTGGATCGGTCGCGCCTCGGGGTCCTCCCGGAGTTCGCGCTCCGCCTCGGCCAGTTCGGCCGCGTCGAGGGGCGTCTCCACATCGTCCTCGGGTGCCACCGGCACGGGCGATCGACCCGCGCCGAGCAACCACATCAGCAGCGCCGCCAGGACCGCCACCCCAAGCACCGTTGCCATCAACGCCCTCCCCCGTCGTCGGTGGCGGTGACCCGGCGAATCACCAGTGGCAGGGGCTCAGCGCCCCGGCGCCAGGCCGACTCCAATTCACGCGCGAGCACCATCTCCGCCTCCTTCCGCCCGGCTTCATCCCGGGCGTGGATCCTGATCACCGGCTCCCCGCCGCGGACGCGCTGGCCAGCGCGGGGCAGCACCTCCAGCCCCACCGCCGGGTCCACCGTGTCCTCGGCCACCCGCCGCCCACCACCCAGCATGATGATCACCTCGCCAAGCCGACGGGGATCAAGCGGCGGGAAACGGCCGTCGTGAGGTGCGGTCACCTCGGCAATCACCGGTGCGGTGGGCAACCGTGACGGCTCATCGAGCACGGCGGGGTCGCCTCCCTGCGCCACGATCACGTCCCGGAACTTCTCGAGTGCGGCCCCCGACGCGATCGTGCGGCGGAGCCGCCGGATGGCGCCCTCCTGGTCATCGGCACCGCCAGCGAGAAGCAGCATCTCGGCCCCCAGGGCCAGGGTGACCTCCATCAGGTCTCCGGGGGCCTCACCGCGGAGCCCCGCGACCGCCTCGCGCACCTCGAGGGCGTTGCCACAGGCCCGACCGAGCGGCCGATCCATCGCGGTCAACAGTGCCACCGTGCGACACCCCCCGGCCTCGCCGGTCGCGACCAGCATCTGCGCCAGCTCGAGCGCCCGCTCCGGCTCGGGAATGAACGCGCCGCTGCCCACCTTCACGTCGAGCACCAGGCCATCAAGCTGTTCCGCGAGCTTCTTCGACATGATGCTGGCGGTGATCAGCGGCATCGACTCGACCGTCCCGGTCACGTCACGCAGGGCGTACAACTTGCGATCCGTCGGCACGATCTCCTCGGTCTGTCCGATGAGGGCGACGCCGATCCGCTCCAACTGTGCCTGTGCCGTGTCGATGGAGAGGTCGGTGCGAAAGCCGGGGATCGACTCGAGTTTGTCCAGGGTGCCGCCGGTGTGCCCGAGGCCCCGTCCCGACATCATCGGCACGGCGACCCCACAGGCAGCGAGCAGCGGCGCCAACAGGAGCGAGGTCTTGTCACCGACCCCACCAGTGGAGTGCTTGTCGACCCGAAAGCGGCTGCCGGCGCCGCGCGGCCAGCGAATCCCCGAATCGCACATCGCGTCGGTCATCGCCGTCAATTCGTGGCGCTCAAGGCCGCGGAAGCAGATCGCCATCAGCAGCGCCGCCATCTGGTACTCGGGCACGGCACCCTCGGTGTACAGTCGCAGCAGCGTCCGCCACTCATCGGGCGTGAGCGCATCACCGTTTCGCTTGCGTTCGATCAGGCGCGCAACAACCATTCACCCTCGGGGCGCGGGGCCCCCAACCAAGGAAAGGTCACCGATGGAGACTCGTGGGACCGGCTGCATCGACCGCATGCTCGCTGCCGCCGCCGTCGCCCCTGCCCTCCCCGGTCTGGGAACGCCCGGCAGGGTCATGGGGCCGGGACAACCCAACCGAGACGGCCGTGGAGAAAGCTACGCCGGTCGGGCCGTCGCCGCGAACGTCCATGCCGAGGGGCGGCGTCCGTCGACCCGCGCGATCGTGCGGCACCACGGATGACCGACCCGAGCCTGATGGCGGAACTCGAATCGCTCCGCCGCCAGATCGAGGGGGCCAACCGGGCCTACCACGACCTCGATGCGCCGGAGATCAGCGACGCGGAATACGACGTCCTCTTCCGCCGCCTCCAGTCGCTTGAATCCAGCCACCCTGAGCTCGTCACGCCAGACTCCCCGACCCAACGCATCGGTGGGACACCAGCCACCCACCTTCCCAAGGCACCGCACGCGGCACCGATGTTGTCGCTTGACAATGCGTTCACCACCGAGGAACTGATGGCATGGCATCAGCGGATGGTGCGACTCGATGGGCGAGTGACCACGACCCGGCTGGCGGTGGAGGTGAAGATCGACGGTGCGGCGCTGTCGCTGACCTACTTGCACGGCGTCCTCGAGCGCGCCGTGACACGAGGCAACGGCGCGATCGGGGAGGAGATCACCGGCAACGCGCGCGCCATCGCCGACATCCCACTCACCATCACCGGGGACGATTGGCCTGAGGTGATGGAGGTTCGGGGTGAGGTCTACATCCCGCGACAGAGTCTTGAGACGGTCAATGCCGAGCGTGAAGCGATGGACCTCGACCCCCTGCAGAACCCGCGGAACGCCGCCGCCGGGGCACTGCGGGCCCTCGATCCGGCCGAGGCACGACGGCGACGGCTGCGATTCTTCGCCTACCAGGTGGTCCCGGTCGAGGGCACGCTGGAGATCCCGACCCACGAGGCAATGCTCGAGCAGCTCGTCACCTGGGGATTCCCGGTCGAGCCACATCACCAGACCGTCCAGGGGATCGACGATGCCGTCGCGCTCGTGGAGGAATGGAGTGAGACGATCCGGACCCTGCCGTTCGACGCCGATGGGCTGGTCGTCAAGGTCGATGACCTGGCATTGCGGGAGGAACTCGGGACGGTCAGTGGCAGGATCCCGCGATGGGCCATCGCACGGAAGTTCCCGGCCGAGTCAGCGACGACCCGGCTGCTCGACATCGAGGTGAACATCGGCCGGACCGGCGCACTCGCCCCGACGGCGCTCCTCGAGCCGGTGCGCATCGGCGGGGTCACCGTCACCCGGGCGACCCTCCACAACGAGGAGATCATCGCCCAGCGCGATGTCAGGATCGGTGACGTGGTGGAGGTCATCCGCTCTGGTGACGTGATCCCCAAGGTGCTCGGCCCCGACCGGCGGCAACGAACCGGCGATGAGCAACCCTGGACCCCACCGGCGACCTGCCCGTATTGCGAGACCCCGCTCTCCCGCCCCGAGGGCGAGGTGAACCGCTACTGCCTCAATGCTCGATGCCCCGGCCGGGCGTTCGAGGGCCTGGTCCACTTCGTGTCGAAGGCCGGAATGGACATCCAGGGCCTGGGGCCCGAACGGGTCCGCCAACTCCTCGCCGAAGCGCTCATCACCGACCCCGCGGACCTCTACTCCCTCCGATCCGAGCAGCTCGTGGCGCTCGAGGGATTCGCCGAACAATCGGCGACGGCACTGATCGACGCGATCGAGGCCTCCCGCAGCCGACCGTTGCGTGCCCTGCTCACCGCCATCGGCGTTCGACACCTCGGCGCGGCGGCGGCGAAGTCGCTCGCCCGCCGCTTCGGCACCATGGCAGCCCTCCGGGCGGCCACCCAGGCGGAGATCGAGGCGCTCGACGGGATCGGCCCCGCCATTTCGGGCTCGCTGCTGGGGTACCTCGCCGATCCCGCCGTGGCCGAGATGCTCGACCGGCTGGCTGATGGTGGCGTGGCGCAACGCGAGGACGCCATCGAGGTGGGTGGGCACCGACCGCTGGCTGGCCTGATCCTGGTCCTCACGGGTACGCTGCCGACGCTGACCAAGGCCGAGGCGACCGAGAGGATCGAACGGGCCGGCGGGACGGTGAAGTCGTCCGTCTCGCGAAAGACCAGCCTGGTGGTTGCTGGCGAGGATGCCGGGAGCAAGCTGAGCCGAGCGGGCGAGCTCGGCATCGAGGTCATCGATGAGGCGGAACTCTTGCGGCGCTTGGGGGGCGACGGGTAGGTTCGCCCCCGATGCCTGCCTTTACCCTCGACCCCCGATCCCTGCACCGGCTGCACGACATGCTCCGGGAGAGCGACGGCCTCGCGCTGCCCGAGGTACTCCATGAGGCCGGCGTGGCCAGCGGTGAGCTCCTCGCCGAACGGTGGCGGGGACGCCTCGGTGGCCCGGGGGGGCTGCAGGAGGCGGAACACCTCGACGCCCGCTGGTTCGGTTCCATCCTCGATGAGGTCTGTCAGGCGCTCGGGTGGGGGTCGCTCTCGGTCCTGCCGATCGGTGATGAGGCGGTCCTGATGGAATCGCCGGACTGGGCCGAGGCCGCCGAGGGATCGGCGGAACAGCCGGGGTGTCGTTTCACCGCTGGCGCCCTCTCGGCCTTCCTCACCGGCCAGGCCAAGGCGCCACTCGCCGTGCTGGAGGTGGCATGTCGATCCAGCGGGGCGGAGCGGTGCCGCTTCCTTGCCGGGTCACCGGAGATGATGACACTCGCCGGTGACCTGATGAGCGCCGGGCATGACTGGCGCGAGGCGTTCGGCACCACCCCCCGCGACTAGGGTCAGGCCGAGACCCAGCCGTCCAGGTCCGGCCGCGTGACCAACTCCCCCCCCTCGACCACTTCACGATCCCACGGCAGCACAATCGCCTTGTCGGTCTCGAAGGCGTGGAAGTCCGGTGCCCACTCCCCGGTCTTGAACGACACGGCGGTCTGCAGGTCCGCCGGCTTCACGCCGAGGATCGCATGGATCGCCAGCCGCATCGTGTCGCCGGTATCGCACGTCTCGTCCACCAACAGCACCCGCTTGCCGCGCAGGAAGGCTGGTGGCCCGACCACCAGCTGCGGTTCGGCCTCATGACTGGTTCGCGCAATCACGATGGCTGCGAATTCGCGCTGGAGGATGGTGGCGACGATCGCGGCCGGGATGACCCCTGCCTTGGCCACCCCAACGACCACCTCGGGATCGAACCCCTGGGAGACACGAACGGCGAGGGCGCGACAGAGCTCGCCAAAGAACGCCCAGTCCACCTCGAGGACACCGCGGGTGGGGGTTGGCTTCTTGCGTGGCATGATGCCTCCTCGGCTCGGTGGTGGTCCCTGGTGACCTCTCGCAACCTACATCCGAATTCGTACCAGCATCGATTGGCGGGACATCACGGCGGCGGTGCGTTGCCCGGGCTCGTGCCGCCACCTAAGTTGCGGGGAATGCCCCTTGTCCCGGACGGTAGCCGCCCATGAGCTGGTGGAAGCGCATCCTCACAGGCGATGATGACACCCTTGCCCCCAAACGGCTCGACTACCTGAACGAGGGCCTCGCCCTCGAGCGGCAGGGCGACTACGAGGGGGCGGTGACCTCCTATCAGCTCGCCCTCCGGGACGAACCCCACAACGTCAAGATCCTCCAGTACATCGCCATCGCCCTCTCGCGCACCGGTCGGCTCGAGGAGGCGATTCGCCACTACCGCCGTGCGCTGGAGATCGACGCCGGGTCGGTCGGCGCCCACTACGGCCTGGCGTTCCTGCTGCTGCGCCGGGGTGATGCCGAACGGGGCGCCGATCACTTGCGGGCGTTCCTGGCCAAGCCGCCGCGCGACGCCGAGATGGCCCGCTGGGTCGATCATGCCCGGGAGACGCTGGCCCGGCTCGCCGCACCGGACCCTGTGGGGGAGCAGACCCCATGACCACCGGACGCCACGGGTGGCGGCTGGCCGTCTTGCTCGGTCTGCTCGGCTGCGCCAACCTCCCGACCACCGGGGACGGCATCGTCGCGCTGGAGGTCACCAAGCCGGCCTCGCTCACCCTGGCCGAGGGGACGGCCCTCCAACTCGAGGCCCGGGCACTCGACCGGGCCGGTGAGCCGGTCGCGGCAGAGATCCGCTGGGCCACCCCCGACACCACGCTGGCCGTCGACTCGCTCACCGGTGTGGTCACCGCCATCGCCAGCAGCGGCAGCGGTCGGGTCCAGGCCAGCGTCGGGAGCCTGCGCTCCTCGATCCTGACCTTCACGCTGACCGCCGCGCCGGCGGGCGTGCTGGAGTGACCTCCGTGCGGGGTGGATCGGCCGGCGGCCAGACGCGCCCGACGACACTCAACGCGCTGTATTTCGACAGCATGGCACGCCATGGTGGCGCCCTGCCGGCGCTGCGCTCGAAACACGGCGACACGTGGGCGCCGATCTCGTACCGCGACCTCCACCGGCGGGTACGCAATCTCCAGGCGGCACTGCGAACCCTCGGAATCGGTCCAGGTGACCGGGTGGCGATCCTCTCCGAGAACCGACCCGAATGGGCGATCACCGACTTCGCCTGCCTCAGCGCACGGTGCACCGACGTCCCGATCTACCCGACCCTGCCGCCGCACCAGATCGCCTATGTCCTGCGCGATTCGGGCAGCCGGATCGTCTTCTGCTCCGACGAGACACAGCTCGAGAAGTTGCTCGAGATCCGCGAGACCGTGCCGGCCCTCGAGCAGATCGTCGTCTTCGATGCGATGGACGTGCCGGACGGGGTGCGCGAGTTCGCCGACGTCGAACGACTCGGTGCGGAGGCGATCGACGACTTCCCCGACTGGGAAGCCGAGGCCCTCGCCGCCACCCCGGACGACCTCGCCACCCTCATCTACACCTCGGGGACGACCGGTGATCCCAAGGGCGTGATGCTCACCCACGGCAACATCACCAGCAACGTGGTGGCCTCGCTCCAGGTCCTCGAGCTCCGGGCTGGCGATGAGTGCCTCTCCTTCCTGCCGCTGTCACACATCTTCGAGCGGATGGTCGGGCACTACACGAATTTCTATGCGGGCGTGGTCATCAACTACGCCACCTCCATCGATGCCGTTGGCGCCGAGACCCGTGAGGTGCACCCGACGGTGATGGCCAGCGTCCCGCGGCTCTACGAAAAGATCTACGCCCGGGTGGTCGATGCGGCGACCCACGGGAGCGGCCTCAACCGGGCCATCTTCGAATGGGCGCGAGCCACCGGCGAGAAGTGCCTCAATTACCGGCTCGCCCAACAGCGTGTACCCGCCTTCCTGCGGGTCGCCAACTGGTTCGCTGACCTGCTGGTCTTCCGGCGCATTCGCCGCCTCCTCGGCGGTCGGCTCCGCTTCTTTGTCTCCGGTGGTGCCCCACTCAACCCCGAGATCTGCCGGTTCTTCCTCGCCGCCGGCCTGCCGATCCTCGAGGGCTACGGACTGACCGAAACCTCACCCGTGATCACGGTCAATCGGATGGCCAAGATCAAGCCGGGGACGGTGGGCTCCCCGATCCCGGGGGTCGAGGTGATGATCGCCGAGGACGGCGAGATCCTGACCCGCGGCCCCCACGTCATGAAGGGCTACTTCGGCAAGCCCGAGGCGACCGCGGCGGCGATCGATTCCGACGGCTGGTTTCATACCGGTGACATCGGGATGATCGACGCCGATGGCTACCTCCGGATCACCGACCGCAAGAAGGACATCATTGTCACGGCCGGCGGCAAGAACATCGCGCCGCAGCCGATCGAGGCCCTCCTCAAGACCAATGGTTACCTGGTCAACGCCGTGATGATCGGCGATCGCCGACGATTCCCCTCGATGCTCTTGGTGCCCAACTTCCGGGTGCTCCGCAGCTGGGCCAAGATCAAGGAGCTGCCCAACCTCACGGACGAGGAGTTGGTGAGGCGTCCCGAGGTCCAGGAGAAGCTCGAGCGGGAGGCGCGCAAGTCGCTCCGCGACCTGGCCCATTACGAGATGCCCAAGAAGTTCCTCATCCTGCCGAGAGACTTCTCGATCGAGACAGGCGAGCTGACCCCGAAGATGTCGATCAAACGGAAGGTCGTCGAGGAGCAGTGGCGCGACCAGATCGAGGCGATGTACGCCGAAGATGATGCCTAGCGATGCTCCGACCACTCACCTCCGCCGCACCAGCCAGAGCCCGCTGGTCGCACTGAGGAGCTCGTGG
>JAHEFN010000007.1:17591-18053 GCA_024640185.1 Gemmatimonadota bacterium
ATCCTCCCCGACCACCACCCCGCGCATCGCGTGCCGCTTGACCGGCCAGGCAGGTGAGCGGAGCACACTCACCCGCTCCGAGGCCACGACCTGCGCTGGTGGATTGATCGCGGCGATGCCGACGTCGGGGAGTAGCGCGGCCAGCGCCTCGCCGAGCAGCCCCGCCCGGCCGGCGAGTGCCACCCAACCCCCGGGCCCCTCCAGGCCGAGCAGCGCCAGGACTGCCGCTGCGTCGAACGGCGGCTCGCCAACATCGTTCGTGGCGGGTACTTCACCGAAGACCGGGACACCGCTGTCCCAGTCGGTGTTCCAGCCGCAGACCGGACAGCCGAGATGCCCTGCGGCCACCCGGCGACCGTCCATCCGGTCCGGGAGCAGCACCAGGAAGGCCTCGTCGTGCGGCTGGGGACAGCGGAGGTGGTCGGTGAGTTCGATGAACATTCTGGACGAGAGACGAGAGAC
>JAHEFN010000008.1 GCA_024640185.1 Gemmatimonadota bacterium
CATTGCCAGGTCGGCCCACATCGAGACCATCCCGGTGGCGAGCACCCGGTCGGGACTCTGGGGTGACCGCAGGAGAACCGACGTCAACTGGTCGCCGGTGATGGTCTCCTCACCGACCTGGGCAACGACCTTGCTGTTGTCGATCTCGGCCGTCCCACCACAGGCCGTGACGGCCAGGGTGGCGGCGAGGATCGGCACGATGGGGCGGGCGAACCAGGAACGCATCACGACTCCACGAGAGAAGGGCCAGCCTGTACGGCTATGCAGGGAGAATAACCAGCCCGGCGGTCATCGAGGGGCGGGGAGGAGGTCGGCAAGGATGGCCGCCGATCGTTCTGCCGCTCCGCGGTCGCCCTTCAGGGCCTCCCGGGCTGCGACCGCCGCGGCAAGGCGCCCACCCGGCTCCGCCAACCAGGCACACCACGTTGCGGCGAGCTGACGGGCGGGTTCCCGGGTGGGGAGTCGAGTCAGGGCGCCGGCGACGGCGAGCAGCTCAGCTTCACGGCTGCCGCGGTCCCGTGGACCGATGACCACCGGGCGGCCCCAGGCCGCCGGCTCGACCACCGAGTGGACTCCGCGCTGCCCGAAGCCTCCGCCGACATAGGCGACGTCGCCCGTGCGGTAGAGTCCGAGGAGGACGCCGAGTCGATCGACGATGGTGACCGCGGCTGCCGCCGCGCCGCCCGCCCCCGACCATCGCACCGTCGACAGCCCACGGCCCGCCGCGGTCACCTCGAGTCGGTGGCAGTGCTCCGGGGTTGGCTCGTGTGGCACGATCACCATCCGAGCCGTCGGATGGGTGGCTCGGGTGATCTCGAGGGCCTCGAGGAGTACCGATTCGTCGGCTGGCCAGGTGCTGCCCGCGACCAGCACGGCGGCCGTGTCATTGGAGCCGTGGGACTGGCCGATCGCGAGGCGATCGATGATGGCCAAGACACTGTCGATGCGCGGATCGCCGACCACCGTGATGCGGCTCGGGATGGCGCCGAGGCGGACGAGTCGATCGGCATCGGCAGAACTGTTGGCCGCAATCCGTTCGAGGGCGGCGTAGCCCGGCCGTGAACTCCCCCGGGCAGGCCAGGCGAGTCGTGCGCTCCCCGGATCGACCGAGCCGGCGACCATGGCGAGTCGGACCCCTCGAGCGGCGGCTCTGGTGGTGAGCTGGGGCCAGAGGTCGAGCTTGGCGAAGACCAGGAGGTCGGGGCGCAGGGTCTCGAGCACCCGGTCGACATCCCGGAGGCGATCGTAGGGGATGTACTCGATCGACTCGGCCGGCATCGACTCGGCGAGTCGTTCTGCCGACGCCGAGAACCGGGTCGCGATCGCCTGCAGGTCGGGGCGAAGCATCCGCAGCGCGGTGAGGACCTCGCGTGCCTGGAGCCCCTCTCCCACGGACGCCGCGTGGATCCAGACCAGGGGGCGAAGCGGATCGCGATGGGTCTCGGCCCACTCGGCCAGTCGCGCCGGCGCACCGAGTCGTCCGGCATGGGCTCGACGGCTCATCGCGTCGCGCGCGAAGAGCGGCACCAGCGGCACGAGTGACCTGATCGCGATCCGGTAGGGGAGGGAGACGTTCACGGCCGAACGATCACCGATTCGTTTCACCGGCGCAACGCTGGTGATCGCCCGGGTGCTAGCTTTCGGAGATGACTGGCCGTGACTATCTGGCGCTCTCGCGCACGCCGCGCTACTCGGTGCTCTTTGCGCTGCCGTTGCTGCTGCTCTACGAGTTTCTCGCCTGGGCGATGGCCGGGTCCGGGGTGCGCAACGGCGCCGATGTCCTGCTGAAGTGGCTCTTCGTCGGGGTCGGGGGGCAGCGTGGCCTGCTGGTGTTCGAAGTCGTCGTGTTCGGCATCGGGGCATGGCTGGTCACCCGGGACTGGCGAGCCGCGGGTGGCCGGCTGAAGCCGCGGGTCTTCGCGGGGATGCTGCTCGAATCTGCCCTGCTGGCGTTGCTGGTCGGTCTGGTCGTCGGGCGGCTGACGGCCGCGCTGCTGCGCACCCTGGCCGTCGGCCAGATGGAGGGCCTCGACTTGTCGTCCCAGTTGATGCTCTCACTCGGCGCGGGCATCTACGAGGAACTGTTGTTCCGGGTCATCCTCGTCGGCGCATTGGCCGCATTCGGACTGCGGGTGCTCAAGTGGAGCCGGCAGACCAGCGGGGTGGTGGCCTGCGTGGTGGGGGCGTTGATCTTCTCCGCATTCCACTACGTGGGACCATACGGCGATCCCTGGCAGCTCGGGTCGTTCACCTTCCGGGCCATCGCTGGCCTGGTCTTCAGTGCACTCTACCTGACCCGGGGCTTCGGCATCACGGCATGGACCCACGCCCTGTACGACATCTACGTGACCGTGCTGTGACGTTCGCCTACTTCCGCTTCGCCGCCACGATCGAGTCGAGGATCGGACGGAAGACCCCGATCGGCTGCGCCCCGACCATCATGCCACCCTCGATGTAGAAGGCCGGGGTGCTTCCGGCACCCGAGCGGACCGCGCCCTCGGCATCGAGCCGGAGGTCATTGCGGGTCTCGCCAGATTCGAGGCAGGCCACCATCCGCGCCCGGTTGAGACTCAGTCCCGGAATCTTCGAGGTGAAGAAGGCACCCGGGTCGGGGAGGGCCTCCCACTGCTTCTGGGTGTCATAGAGCATGTCATGTGCAGGCCAGAACTTGTCCTGCTTGGCCGCGCAGGCCGCGAATTCCGCTGCCGGGAGGGCGTTGGGATGGATCGAGGTCAGCGGAAAGTTGATGAAGATCCAGCGGACCTTCCCGGTGTTGATGTACTCGCGCTCGATGATCGGGAACGTTTCGCGCGTGAACTGCGCGCAGAACGGACATTGGAAATCGCTCATCTCGTAGATCGTCACCGGGGCGTCGGCCGCGCCCTTGGTGCGCGGGCCGAGTGGTGCCTGGGCGGTGACGGGCGTGGTGGCGAGGCATCCCAGCAGGAACAGTGCGGCGCGAACGGTCACGGGTACTCCTTGCGGCTATCTTTCGGGTGTTCCGCGACCTCCGGCCACGGTATCTGGACTGGCGACGAATGACGGAAGCTATCGGCGCACTCCTTGCCCTCCAACTCGCCCTGCCCATGGCACTCAGTGCCCAGGCCGGGGTCGACAGCCTCGTGCCCCAGCGGCCGGCCGGCTGGGTGACCGATCAGGCCGAGCTTCTGGACGCGACGGATGAGGCACGCGTCGTCGACCGGCTTCAGCGCCTGCGTGACGCGACCGGGGCAGAGATCGCGGTGGTCACCCTCCCTGATATCGCACCCCATGCCCCGGCCGATGTTGGCTTGGCCATCGGCCGCGCCTGGGGAGTGGGGGGCAACCATCCGGTTGGCGATCCACGGCGCAACGCCGGGGCGGTGCTCTTGCTGGTTCCCAGGACGGAGGCCCACCGGGGTGAGGTCGATCTCCGCAGCGGAACCGGCAGCGAGGGGTTCCTCACCGATGCGCGCGCCGGACAGATCCTCGACGCGATGCTCCCCGACCTCCGGGACGGTGACTATGCCGCCGCGATCGAGCGGGGCACCATCCTGCTCACCGATCTCTTCGCCCGCGCCCTCGGTTCGACCGACACGCTGCTGGTCCAGCCGCCGGAGGGCGGGGGCCGAACGGCGGGCATCATGATCTTCGTGTTGATCCTCATCGTGGTGCTCGCCTTTCTCGTGGTGCTCGCCTCCAGTGCCGGTGGCCCACGCTCCGGCGGGCAACGGCGTGGCGGTCGCCGGCACGGCCCCGGCTGGGGTGGCGGCCTCGGTTCCCCCGGCTGGGGCGGTGGGTTCGGCGCAGGGGGAGGGTTCGGGGGTGGTGGTGGCTTCGGTGGTTTTGGTGGTGGAGGCGGTTTCAGCGGCGGCGGCGCCGGAAGGAGTTTCTGACGATGACAGATCCTGCACTCGAGGCGAGCCTCACGGCTCTGGTGGACTCCCTGCGGCGGGATACGGCTGAGGGATGTTCGGTGGTGCTCTACGGGTCGGCGGCACGCGGCGACTGGGCCAAGGGCTCCTCGGACGTCAACGTCCTGGTGGTCGTCGATGACCCGAGTCCGGCCTCCCTCGCCCGACTGACCCCGGCCGTGGTGGCCTGGCATGATGCGGGGCACAAGCCGCCCCTCCTCATCGGTCGTGAGGAGTGGCGCCGTGCCACCGATACCTTCCCGATCGAGATCACCGACATGCAGGCCGCCTACCGGGTGCTCACCGGGGCGGATCCGGTGGCAGGCCTCATGGTCGATTCGGAGGACCTTCGGCAGGCGCTCGAGACGGCGTTTCGTGGCAAGCTGATTCGACTGCGGCAGGCCTACGTTCGCTTCAGCGGGATGGAGCCGGTGCTCGGGGGATTCGCCGCGGCCACGAGTTCCGAGCTGCTCGTCCTGCTGCGCTGTGTGGCGGTGCTCCGCGGGATGTCGCCCGGGAACTCCCCCGAGGAGACCCTCGCGACGCTCGAGAACGTGATCGGCGCGCACGCTGGCATCTTGCGGACGGTGGCCTCGCGCCGTCGGGATCCGGAGTGGTCGTGTCCGGTTGGAGAATTCGCGGCCTACATCGAGGCGATCGACCGCCTCGTGGACCTTGTCGACACTCATGCCCCGGGAGCATCCTGATGCCTCACCCTTCGATTTCGCGTGCCCTGGTGGTTCTCCTCGCGCTCACCACGACGAGCTGCGGCTACAACCGGCTCCAGGAGCTCGACGAGCAGGTCAACAAGGCGGAGGCCCAGATCCAGACGCAACTGCAGCGCCGGGCCGACCTCATTCCCAACCTGGTCGCGACTGTCAAGGGGGTGGCCGCGCAGGAGACGACCGTCTTTATCGCCGTCGCGGAGGCGCGCGGTCGGCTCGCCGGTGCTGCCGCGGGCGGTGACCTTGCGGAGATGGCGGCGGCCAATGAGGCGCTCACGGCCCCGCTCTCGCGCCTGCTGGCGATCGCCGAGGCGTATCCCGAGCTGAAGAGCAGCGCGAACTTCACCCAGTTGCAGGACCAGCTCGAGGGGACCGAGAATCGTGTCGCGGTCTCCCGGCAGGACTACAACAGCTCGGTCGAGCTCTTCAATGCGATGGTCAGGAAGTTCCCGTCGAACCTGACGGCCAAGCTCTTCGGTTTGGGGACGCCGCGAGAGTACTTCCAGGCGGCGGCCGGTGCCGAGGAGGTCCCGACCGTCCAGTTCTAGGACTTCGGGAAGAGGTTCTCCGGCTTGATCACCGTCATGCCCGCCATCTCCGGCCGCTCGGCGCGCGCCCACTGCCCCTCTGGGCCGCCGTGCTGTCCGAGGGCGGCCCAGAGGGCGCCGGCCTTCTCGGGCATGAACGGCGCGGCCATCAGTGCCAGGCGGAGCAGGGTCCGGGCGAGGGCGGCGAGGACCGCATCCAGGGCGTCGTCGTCGCCCGCCTTGGCGAGCGCCCACGGGGCGGAGGCGCTCACGAATCCGTCGGCTTCGCTGACGAGGCGTCCGATCGCCGCCGCTGCGTCACGAAGGGCGAGGGTGCTCATCGCCGTGACGTACTCCTGCGTCAGCGCCATCGCGGCATCGTCCAGGGTGGTCGGTGGCGGGCTCTCCGGCACGACGCCGTCGCGGTACTTGACCAGCATCGCCGTGGCGCGGGAGGCGAGGTTGCCGAGTCCATCGGCCAGGTCACTGGCGTAGCGCGCATCGAAGCGCTCGAACGAGAAGTCGCCATCGGCCTCGAAGCCGACTTCCCGCATCAGGAACCAGCGCAGGGCATCGGCACCGTGGCGGTCGACGGCCTCGTCCAACGACACGGCAGTCCCCTCCGACTTGCTCACCTTGGCCCCATCCCACTGGACATAGCCGTGCGCCCAGACCATCCGCGGCATCGGCAGGCCGGCGGCGCGCAGCATCGCGGGCCAGATGATGCAGTGGAATCGGGTGATCCCCTTGCCGACGACATGGAGGTCGGCCGGCCAGAGGGTGTCCCAACCCTCGTCGGGATAGCCGGTGCCACTGAGGTAGTTGATCAGGGCATCGAACCAGACGTAGACCGTCTCGTCGACACTGCCCGGGAACGGGATGCCCCAGGGCAGCCGCGATCGGGAGATGGAGATGTCCTGCAATCCGCTGCGCAGCACCGAGAGGATCTCGTTGCGGCGGATCGCCGGCTCCACCCGGAGCTCGCCCGATTCGATCGATGCCAGGATGTCGTCACGCCACGCCGAGAGGCGGAAGAAGGTGTTGCGTTCCCGGGTCGGCACCAGATCCGCGGAGGGGTGCTCGGCGCACTTCCCCTCGACCAGCTGGCCCTCCTGCTTGAACTCCTCACAGCCGACGCAATAGAGCCCCTCGTACTCACCCTGGAAGAGGTGGCTCGGGCTGGTGGCCTGGATCCGCTCAAGCAGGGCGGTGACGGCCCTGGTGTGTCGGGGTTCGGTGGTGCGCATCCAGTCGTCGTGACTGCAGTGCAGTCGGTGCCACGTGGTATTGAACCGCTCCGAAATGGCGTCGGTCCACGGCCCCGGCTCGCTGCCGGCGGCCGTGGCGGCCTGGTGCACCTTCTGTCCGTGCTCGTCCATTCCCATCAGGAAATGCACCGGCTCACCCCGGAGGCGATGCCAGCGTGCAATGACGTCGGCACCGATCTTCTCGAGGGCGTGCCCCAGGTGGGGGTCGCCGTTGGCGTAGTCGATGGCGGTGGTCAGGTAGAACGGTCGAGTCACGAGCTGCTCCCGCCGCGGGGTTTGCGCCGCGAACGTGGGGGACGGCGCGGCCCATCGGGATCGGCGCCATCGTTGGTTGGTGCGGCGGCCTTGATGGCGGCGGTCGCCTGGGCCACCTCATCCCGGAGAGCCACCAGCGGCAGGGTCCTGACGCCGTGCTCCGGACTGCGAAGGGTGACCCGTTCTCCCAAGATATCCACGGTGAGCACCTTTTCCGGCCCACGCAGGGTCACCACCTGCTTCCCTTCCTTGGGGAATCGCTTGCGGGCCGTGAGGTAGTACTCGTGCTCGTACTTCAGGCAGCAGAGCAGTCGGCCGCATCCGCCGGAGATCTGGGACGGGTTGAGCGAGAGGTTCTGGTCCTTGGCCAGGGAGAGGCTCACCGGCCCGGGCTCGTTCAACCAGGTGCTGCAGCAGAACTCGCGGCCGCACCGGCCAATCCCCCCGAGCCGGGCCGCCTCATCCCGCACCCCGATCTGGCGGAGTTCGATCCGGGTGCGGTACCGGCTGGCGAGTTCCCGGACCAGGGCGCGGAAGTCCACCCGCCGCTCCGACGTGAAGTAGACCGTGAGCCGGTTGCGATCCCACTGCCATTCGGTGTCGGAGATCCGCATCGCCAAGCCCTGGGCCGAGGCGCGTGCCCCGATATCTCGCCGCACGACCTCCTCCTCCAGGCGCAGCGCTTCGTGGGTCGCGATCTCCTCTGGCACCGCGCGGCGGACCACCCGGGGGGGCGCCGTCGGGGCGGGGTCGTCTCCGGTGCCGCAGCCGTCGCACCCGCCGCACTTGGCCGCTGCGGCATCGCCCACGGTGTTCACCCGACCGAGATCCAGGCCCCGCTCGCACTCGACGAGGACCGGCTCCTCCGGATGCAGGGGTGCCTCGACATCCGCCCAGGCATAGAAACCCCGGCGGTTGCCCTTGAAGCGGATTTCGACGGTCTGCGGCATCAACCTTCGGTGTAGGCGCCCATGGCGGCGAACTTGTCGTGTCGCCGCTTGATGAGTCGCTCTCCCTTCACCTTCCGGAGGGAGGCGACGTGCTTGAGGAGGGCGGCTCGCAGCGACTCCCCGGCCGTTTCCGGGTCGAAGTGGGCGCCCCCGACCGGTTCAGGGATGATCTCGTCGACGAGGCCGAGCCGGAGCAGGTCGTCGGCGGTGAGCTTGAGTGCCTCCGCCGCGCGGTCGCGCTGGGAGGCATCCTTCCACAGGATGGCCGCGCAGCCCTCGGGTGAGATCACCGAGTAGACCGAATTCTCGAACATCAGCACGCGATCGGCGACGCCGATCGCCAAGGCCCCGCCCGACCCACCGGTGCCGATCACGGCCGCGATGATCGGCGTCGGGAGCACGGACATCTCGAGGATGTTGGTGGCCAGTGCCGCCGACTGGCCGCGCTCCTCCGCGCCGAGGCCCGGGTAGGCGCCGTCGGTGTCGATCAAGGTGATGACCGGGACGTCGAATCGGGCCGCCAAGTGCATCAGCCGCAAGGCTTTCCGGTAGCCCTCGGGGTGGGGCATCCCGAAGTTCCGCTTCAGGTTGTCCTTGGTGTCGCGGCCCTTCTGGTGGCCGATGACCATCACCGTCTTGCCACCCAGCCGTGCCCAACCGCCGACGATCGCCGGATCGTCGCGGAAGAGCCGGTCGCCGTGGAGCTCGATGAAGTCGGTGAAGATCGAGGAGAGATAGTCGAGGGTGTAGGGGCGTCGGGGATGCCGGGCGACCATCACCCGCTGCATTGGGGTGAGTCCCTCGTAGATCTCGACCCGCTTGGCCCCGAGCTTCGACTCCAGGGTGCCCAGCTCGGCCGCGACGTCGATGCCGCCCTCCTGCTGCAGGCGTTTCAACTCGTCGATCTGGCGTTCCAGCTCCTGCAGCGGCTTCTCGAATTCGAGTGCGAAGGCCATGGCCATGCGGGTCACTCCGAGCGGACGTAGGACACGGCATCCCCGCCAAAGACGTCACGCAGGGCACGCACGGTGTCCTCACGCGGATCGACTCTGAGGCGGCGGGACCTGAGGCGTACCGTGGTCCCGTTGCCGTCTGACCAGTCAATATAGAGCGGCGCCGGCCCGGGGTGGGCCGCGGCGATCCGGGCGGCGGTGCGGGCCGCCTCGGGCGGCGGGGCGGCATCGGCCGTCCAGCGGATCGCCACGCCCAGCATTCCGGCCCGGGTCAGCTCCTCGAGCCCCCTCGCCGCCTCGACGATGAACGGGGCGACCTCCTCGCCACGATCCCGGGCCGAGTACCCCCCGGTGAGCAACAGGGCGCCGTCGACGGCGATCGCCTGGTTGAGCCGCGCCCAGGCATCCGGGAAGACGATCGCCTCGGCGGTGCCGTGGAAGTCCTCGAGGGTGAGCCGGGCATACTCCTTCCCGGTCTTCTTGGAGATCTGCCGCTTGACCGTCGTCACCACCACGGCGAGGGTGACCTGGTGCTCGCTCCATTCGCCGAGCGTGGCGGTGGTGCGCGACCCGAAGAGCTCGACCAGCGGGCGGTAGACCTCGAGCGGGTGCCCCGAGATGAAGAAGCCGAGGATCTCCTTCTCGCGGGCGAGCCGCTCGTGCTCTGGCCAGACCGGCACCTCGGGGAGGGTCTTCTTGATCGGCACCGCCGAGCCGCCATCGCCGAACAGCGACTCCTGCCCGGCGGCGGCATCCTCTTGGGCGAGTTGCGCCTCGCCCAGGGCGTGGTCGAGCGCGGCGACCAACTGGGCGCGGTCGCCGTCGAGGGAGTCACACGCCCCGGCCGCAACGAGCGACTCGAGGACCCGCTTGTTGCACAGCCGGACATCGATCCGCCGAACGAAGTCGAAGAGGTCGTTGAACGGACCATCCTCGCGGCCCGCAATGATCGATTCGATGGCGCCGCTGCCGACGTTCCGCACGGCACCGAGTCCGAAGCGGATGCGGTCATCCCCCACCACCGTGAACTTGAAGCCCGACTCGTGGACATCGGGCGGCAGCACCTCGAGGCCGAGTTCGCGCGCCTCGTTGATGTACTGCACGACCTTGTCGGTGCTGCCGATTTCGGACGAGAGCAGCGCCGCCATGAACTCGGCCGGATGGTGGGCCTTGAGCCAGGCGGTCTGGTAGGAGAGGATCGAGTAGGCGACCGAGTGCGACTTGTTGAAGCCATAGCGCCCGAACGTCTCGATCTGGCCGGCGAGTTCCTTGGCAAGGGCCTTCGGGTGACCCTTGGCGATCGCCCGCTCGACAAAGCGGCCGAGCTCCTTCTTGATCAGGGTCGCGTCCTTCTTGCCGACGGCCTTCCGGAGCACGTCGGCTTCGGCCAGCGAGAAGTCGGCGAAGCTGTTGGCGATCCGCATCACCTGTTCCTGATAGGTGATGACACCGTGGGTCGGCTCGAGGATCTCCCGGAGCGACTCGTGGGGGTAGCTGACCGGTTCCTGGCCGAGCTTCCGGCGGATGAACACCGTGTGCATCCCGGCATCGAGGGGCCCGGGGCGGAGCAGGGCGTTGGAGGCGACCAGGTCATCGAAGCGGTCACACTTCATCGCGCGGAGGGTCTCGGTGGCCAGCGGTGACTCAAACTGGAAGACCCCCGAGGTGCGTCCCCGGCGGAGCAGTTCATAGACCATCGGATCATCGAGTGGCAGGGTGTCGATGTCGATCTCGTCACCGGTCCGCTCACGGACCATCTGCACCGCATCGTGGATCACCGTCAGCGTGCGCAGTCCGAGGATGTCCATCTTGAGCATCCCGACGCTCTCAAGCGGCCCCATCTCGAACTGGCAGATGATGGAGTCTGCCCCGCCGGCCCCGGCGTTGCTTCCCTTGCCCGGGGTGGTGCACACCGGCACGTAGTCGGCGAGCGGTCCCGGGGCGATCACCACGCCGGCGGCATGCACCGAGGAGTGCCGGGCAATCCCCTCGATGCGCGAGGCGTAGTCGAAGACCCGTTGATAGAGCTCGTTGTCGCGCAGCAGCACACGAAGTTCGTCGATCTTCACGGCCGCCTCGGCCACCGACATGGCGAAGGCCGGTCCGGAGGGGATCAGTTTGGTGAGCTTGTCGGCCTCGCCCGGGGGAACGCCGAGGGTGCGGGCCACGTCCTTGACGGCGGCACGGGCCTTCATCGTCCCGAAGGTGATGATCTGGCCGACGGAATCACGGCCGTACCGTTCCCGGACATAGTCGATCACCTCACCACGCCGCTCGAAGCAGAAGTCGACGTCGATGTCCGGCATCGACACCCGTTCCGGATTGAGGAACCGCTCGAAGAGCAGGTCGAACTTCAGCGGGTCGACCGCGGTGATCCCGAGGCCGTAGGCGACGATCGATCCCGCGGCCGAGCCTCGTCCGGGTCCCACGGGGATGCCGCGCTCGCGGGCCGCGTTGATGAAGTCCTGGACGATCAGGAAGTACCCGGCGTACCCCGCATCGCGGATCACCTGCAGTTCGTAGTCGCGTCGCTCGCAGACGTCGGCCCGCAGCGGGGTGCCATAGCGGCCCTCGAGCCCCCGGGTCGTGAGGTCGAGCAGCAGGTCGTCGTCCGTCGAGAAGACCTCGGGTCGGGGGAACTCCGGCACCCAATAGCGCTGCTCGAACTCGAACTCGCAGCGATCCGCCACTGCCTGGGTCAGGTCGAGGGTGTCGGGACAGTCAGCGAAGAGCGTGCGCATCTCGGCCTCACTCTTGACGTACGACTCTGTCCCGGTGAACCGGAATCGCTTCGGGTCATCGAGGTCCGCCCCGGTGCCGATGGCGAGGAGGACGTCGTGCGCCTCGGCATCCTCCCGGCGCAGGTAGTGGGCATCGTTGGTCGCCACGACGCCGATACCGAGCTCCCGGCCGAGCTTGAGCATCCCCTCCTTGACCAGCAGCTCGTCGGGGATGCCATGGTCCTGAATCTCGAGGAAGAAGCGTTCGGGGCCGAAGAGTCCCGACAGGTACTGCGTGGACTCGACCGCCCGCTCCCAGTTCTGCTGTCGGAGCCAGAGGGCGATCTCGCCCGAGAGGCAGGCCGCCAGGCAGACGATCCCCTCGCTGTGGCGCTCGAGGACCTCGCGGTCGATCCGGGGCCGGCGGTAGAAGCCCTCGACGTAGCCGATCGACGAGAGCTTGATCAGATTCTGATAGCCGACCTTGTTCTGGGCCAGCAGGACCAGGTGGGAGTAGTTGGCGGGTGCCCAACTCGGCCGACTGTGGGCCTGGCGTGGACCGAAGGCCAGGTAGGCCTCGAAGCCGAGGATCGGACGGATCTGTTGCCGCCGGGCTTCGTCGTGGAAGAGCTTGGCGGCGTGCAGGTTGCCGTGGTCGGTGACCGCGAGCGAATCCATCCCCAGATTCTTGACGTGACTGACCAGCTCGGGGAGCTTGTTCGCGCCGTCAAGAAGGGAGTACTCGCTGTGGGTGTGCAGGTGTGCGAACGCCATGGGTGGGCGAATCGTATCCCGATCGATCACGATTGTCAAAAGTCCTTGTCCTGCTTAGGCTTAGGTCGATTCGTCCGACTTCCTTCAAGGCCCGGTCATGCCCCGATCTCCCCTGATGTGGATCGTGCTTTCGCCCCTCCTCCTGCCGGCCTGCGGCGGCGGTGGGACCGGTCCGAGCGGGGGCCCCCTCTGCACGGCGGCGGTCGAGCTGCCCCTCCAGGTGGCCGAGGCCCGGCTGGTCAATACCCGCTCGGAATCGAACTGCCTCGAACTGGTGGGGGGGACGGCGGAGCGGGAGTACCTCGTGGTGCCCTATGCCGGCGCCGGGACGGAGACGACCACCGGCGTTGAGGGGGCGTTCCAGCTGACCACCGCCCTGGAGGGGGCCGGGGCCGGCTCGCTGGTCGCCGGGCGGCTGGCGGCGGCGGGCCTGCCGACCGGCGATGGGGCCAATGCCTTCCACCTCTCGCTCCGAGAGGCGGAATCCAGGCTGCCCCGGCCGGCGGGGGACGCCGGCCGGGCCGGGGCCGGTCGGGTCCTCCGGCCACCACCAGAGGTGGGTGACGAGTCGGTCTTTCGGGTCTGCGCCTCGCTCGGCTGCGCCTCGACGGTGCCGGTCACGGCGGCCGCTCGGTATGTCGGCACCAGCGGCATCGTCTGGGTCGACACCGAGATGCCTGACGGCGCACAGGCGCTCACGATGGCGGACCTCGAGCAACTCGGCCTCCTCTTCGATGATCACCTCTTCCCGATCGGCACCACGGCGTTCGGCGCGACCTCCGACATCGATGTCGATGGGCACATCTCGATCGTGATCACCGACCAGGTCAACGACCTCACCGAGGACTGCTCCGACGGTCGCGTGGTCGGGTACTTCTTCGGTGGGGACCTGCTGGTCTCCCAACCGGGGAGCAATCAGGGCGAGGTGTTCTTCGCCTTCGCCCCCAAGCCGGCGACGGCCACCTGTCCGGCGGTGAGTCGCATCGGTGCGCTGCGCTCGCTCGCCCCGGTGTTGATCCACGAGCTGCAGCACATGATCTCCTTCAACCAGCATGTGCTCCTGCGTGGTCGAGCCGATGAGGTCGTCTGGCTCAACGAGGGGCTGTCGCACTTCGCCGAGGAGTTGGCGCAGCGTCTGGTCCCCGATGAGCGCTGCCCCAATTCATCATCGTGCTACTCCCTCTTCGCCACCGGCAACATCCAGAACGCCTATCTCTACCTGGAGGATCCAGAGGCGACCCCGTTGGTGGCCCCTTCCGAGGGGCTGACCCTCGCCGGTCGCGGAGCGGCCTGGCTCTTCGTCCGCTGGATGGCGGATCACTTCAGCAGCGACACCCTTCGTGGCACGACCCTCACGAGGGCATTGCTGACGGGGACATCGGCCGGGGCCGCGAATGCGGCGGCGGCGACCGGTCTGCCGTTCGCCACCCTGGCAGGCGAGTGGCTGGCGGCAAACTGGCTCGACGACCTCAGCGGCTTTCCGCAGGCGGGTCGATACCGCTACCGGAGCTGGAACTTCAGGTCGGTCTTCGCGGCGAATCATCCCACGCCGCCGTTCGTGAGGCCCTTCCCGCTGCTGCCCGCGCTCAGCAACGGCAGTTCGACCCATTCGGGGACCCTGCGGGGCGGCAGCGGCTACTACCTGCGGGTCGTGCTGCCGGCGGGCAGCGATCGGGTGACCGTGGAACTCTCGGGCACCGCTCCGTCGGTCCCGGTGTCGGCGCAGCTCGATCCCCGCGTCGCGGTGGTGCGCATCAGGTGACGGCTCGGCTTGTTCTTGCCCTGGCCGTGCTGACGGTACCGGTCGCGGCCCAGGAGGTGGCCGTCGCGCCGCTTCCCGCGCTCGCCGATCTTCCGGCCGGCGTCCGGTCGGCGGGCCTCGCCGGGATCGCCGTGGCCCTCCCGGGCGATGCGGCGGTCGTCTTCGACAATCCGTCCGCCATCGGGCCGATCCGTCGGCTCTCGGTCGAGGCGGCCTACGCTCGACTTCCCGATGATCGGTGGTACACCACGGCAGCGGCGGCGGTGCGCCAGGGCCGGCTGAGCCTGGGCGGCGGCTACCGGTACCTCCGATTCCCCGATGATGCGGCCCAACATGACAATCTCCAGTGGGCGGCCGCGGTCTCCGGACGGGTCGGGGGGATTCACGTCGGACTCGCGGCCAACTACCTCGCCGTCGAGGATTCCAGTGGGGCCATCTTCCGGACCCTGACCGAGGACGCCGGTCTCACGGTGGCGTTCTTCGACATCGCGGCTCTGGCCTTGGTCTTCGAGAATCTCGGCCGGACGCCGTTGACGGGGGCCCGGATCGAGTTGCCCTCGCGAACCCGACTCGGGTTCTCCCTGAACCTGATCGATACCTATTCCAACGGTCGCTTGTTGGCGACCGTCGAGACGATCTGGACCGAGGACGCTGAGCACCGCACCATCTTCGGCGTGGAGGGAGGGGTGGTCGTGCGTGGGGTCGGGCTCATCGCCCGGATCGGACACGGCGGTCAGGCCCCCAACCGGGACATCGGCAAGACCTCCTACGGTGGGTCGGTGGTGCTCGGCCTCGCGCGACTCGACTACGCCTATCAGCCCCGCAGCGCGCTCGGGCGGGGCGTGCACCTCTTTGGGGTACACTGGACACCATGACGGCACACAAGCGCCTGCGGCGGGCTGGGCCACGGCGGAGCCGGGGCCGTCGGCCGCCGAAGCGGAGGAGGTGGGGGATGGGAGTGCTGATCGCGGCGGCGACACTGCTCGTCGGCTTCACGGCGGCCTACGTCGCCAGTGACGATGTTCGCTACCTCACCAGGGCCGGCATCGAGGAGACCGCCATCCTGATGGCGCGCGAACCGATGCGTGTGGTGGCGGCCGACAGCAGCCGTCCCAAGGCCCTGCGCGACGCGGCGCAACTCGTCCTCGAGGTGCGCAACTATGCCGACGTGCTGGGCTTCGAGGCGAAGCAGACCTACACCACCTACTCCGATGTCGGTCGGGACACCCTGCTGCTGGTCCTCACCGCCTCACCGAAGAGTTGCCTCTGTCCGGTGACCTGGTCCTTCCCGATCGTCGGTCGCATTCCCTACAAGGGGTTCTTCGATGTGCCGAAGGCCGAGGCCGCGGCGCGGAAGTACCGGGAGATGGGCTACGACGTCAACCTGCGGCCCTCGGGTGCGTTCAGCACCCTCGGCTGGTTCAACGACCCGCTGCTGTCGACCGCGGTCTCGGCCGACTCCGTGGAACTGGCCGCACTGGTCTTCCACGAGATCGCCCACAACACGCTGTGGGTGAAGGGCGCCACGGATTTCAACGAGTCGTTCGCCCAGTGGGTGGGGTACCGATCCGCGGAGCGGTTCTTCCTGGCCCGCGGCGATTCGGGGCTGGCGCTCCGGGCGCTCGACCGCTGGCACGACGAGGAGATCCTCGGCAGCTATTTCGATCTGCTGCTGGGCAAGCTCGACTCGCTCTACGGCTCCACCCCGGATGGGGCCATGCTGCAGCAGGGGCGTGAGGCGATTGCCCGGTGGAGTCGCGACACCTTGGCCGCGCCCTTCGGCCTCGCCTTGCGGACGGTCGACCCGGTCCGGCTCGGCGACCGACCGATCAACAATGCCGCGCTGCTGGGCGTCCGGCTCTACCGCACCGGTCTCGACCTGTTCGAGGGATGGTACTGGGACAACGACCAGCAGATCGACCTCGCGGTCTATGGCCTGGTCGAACTGATGACGGAGGTCGAGGGTGATCAGGCGTGGCAGCGCCTGCGAGCCGTCGTCCGCCCCGAGCCGCTCCCGGCGCTTCCCGACTAGAATTCACGATCACCACGCACCGAGACGAGAGCACGATGGACCACGAATTCGTCAATCGCGAGCAGCCGCGCCTCCTGGCCGAGCTGACGGAGTTCCTCGCCATCCCCAGCATCAGCACCCTCCCGGTCCATGCCGGCGATTGCCGCCGCGCCGCCCAGTGGCTGGTCGACCAGCTCTTCGCCCTCGGCTGTCCCACGGTGCAGCTCATCGAGGGGAACGGCCACCCGGTGGTCTGGGGCGAGAGTCCCAAGGTGGAGGGGGCGCCGACCCTGCTCATCTACGGACACTACGACGTCCAGCCGGTGGACCCAATCGAGGAGTGGCACACCCCACCGTTCGAAGCCTCGATCCGAGACGGCCGCCTCTATGCCCGAGGCGCCATCGATGACAAGGGCCAGGTCTTCACCCTGCTCAAGGCCTACGAGGCGGTTCGCGGTGCCGACGGTCGCCCGCCCATCAACGTGCACTTCATCTTCGAGGGTGAGGAGGAGTGCGGTGGGCAGGTCATCTTCGACCTGTTGGCGGCCGAACCGGAGCGGACCGACGTCGATGCCGTGTTGGTCGCCGACATGGGGTACTACGCCGAGGGATGGCCGGCGGTCTACACCGCGATGCGAGGGATGTGTTACGCGGAGCTGCACGTCCGCACCCTGGAGCGGGACCTCCACTCCGGATCGTATGGCGGGGTCGCACCCAATGCGATCGAGACCCTCATCCGGATGCTGACGGACCTCAAGGGTCGCAGCGGCAAGATCCGGGTACCCAAGCTCTACAAGAGCGTGATTCCGCCCACCAAGGCGGAGCGGAAGGGCTGGGCGTCCCTGCCATTCGACGAGGAGGCGTTCCTCCGCGATGAGGTGACCGGCAAGGCGTTGACCGGCCTCGAGGGGCGGACCGTCTTCGATCGAACGTGGGCCCTGCCGACCTTCGAGATCCACGGCATCAAGGGCGGCTTCACCGGAGAGGGCGCCAAGACGGTGATCCCCGCCGTGGGGGTGGCCAAGATCTCGATGCGGTTGGTGCCTGGCCTGCCACTGGCGTTCGCCCAGAAGCAGCTGCGGAAGGGCATCGAGCGTGTCGCCCCGGCCTGGGCCGACTGGGAGCTGAAGTTCCTCCACGGTGGCGACCCGGTGCAAATGGCCGTGGATCATCCGGCCTTCGGGGTGCTCGATCGCGCCTTCGAGGAAGTGGTCGGTCGGCGGACCGTGGCCGTGCGCGCCGGCGGATCGATCCCGGTGATTCCCGAACTTGCCCGGGGTGGCGCACCGGTGTTGTTGACCGGTATCGGCCTGCCCGATGACGGCCTGCACTCCCCGAACGAGAAGGTCGACCTGCAACAGGTGTGGGATGGGATCCGTGTGTTCGGGCGGTTCTTCGAGATGCTGGCCGAACAGTAGTCGGCAGCGGCTGGCGCTCAGTCCTTCCGCTTCGGGCGCCCGCCGCCAGCGTACTGGCTCTCGATCCTGGTGTAGAGGTCATCGGCACCGATCAGACCCTTGACCGAGGCGATGACACCGGCCACGACATCATCGGCCCAGTACTCGTCGGGCCGTTCGGCGTCATCGAGTGCGGCCGCGTGGGAGGCGAGGTAGTCGATTGCCGTCTGCTGCCACTCGGCGAGCGCCGAGGCCACCAGTGACCACGATCCGGTCGCCCGCAACTCACGTTCGGCCAGCGCATCGAGGTGTGGCTTCAGCTCCCGGGCGGCGGGGCCGGTGCGCAGCCGCTCTGCCACCAACGAGAGCATCGCCCGACGCTCCGATTGCTGCGGCTCGGGGAGTGGCTGCAGGAAGTGCCGCTGATCGGCCACCATCTCCGCGAGGCGCACACAGACAGCCCGGATCGCCGGCGTCAGCGTTCCCGGTGCCTCTGCCGCCCACGAGGCGGCAGCACGGAGGATCTGCTCGATCAACTCATCGGCGGCAGCGGAGATCCGCTGTCCGACATGGGCATCATGCATGGGCCGAAGGGTGGCGCGGCCCCAGGTGATGCGCAAGACCATGTGGCCGACTCACGCCTGGGCGGGGAAGGGGCTTGAGCGCGGTTGGGGATCGCGGTCAAACGCCTCCGCGAAGCG
>JAHEFN010000199.1 GCA_024640185.1 Gemmatimonadota bacterium
GAGAAGTACACCATCGAGGGCGCCCGGCAACGGCTCGACCAGTTCCGACGGAGCGGCGACCTGAAGGCTCGTGCCAGCGATGCGATGCGGACGGAGTCGGTGCGCGGCATCGCCCGTGACCTCGAGGACGTGATGGCCGTGCTCGACGGCCGCCAACCCGCCGTCCGGGAGAGTTCGGACGACGACGGGTGACTATGCCGTCCTCACCTCGACCCGTTCGCTGTTCTCCGTTCTCCTTTCGCCTCGGCCACCCATGAACATCCTGGTCACCAACGACGACGGCATCCTTTCCCCCGGCATCGGCGTGCTCGCCGAGGCCTGTCGCACCGTGGGAGCCGTCACGGTTGTGGCCCCCGATCGCGAACAGAGCGCGCAGTCACACGCCCTGACGATGACCCGGCCCCTTCGGCCGGTGCGCCGTCCGGATGGCAGTTGGCAGGTCGACGGCACCCCGACGGACTGCGTCCTGTTGGCGGTCGAGGCGCCGTTGCTGCCGGTGCGGCCCGACTTCGTCTTCAGCGGGATCAACCACGGTCCCAACATGGGTGAGGACGTCCTCTACAGTGGCACCGTCTCGGCGGCGATGGAGGCGGTGGTCGTCGGCATTCCGGCCGTGGCCTTCTCGTTCGGCGGCCGACGTGACGACTTGATCGAGGGCTACCGGGACCTGGTGGCCGACCTGGTCCAGAAGATCGTCGCGCTCGACGCCATGCCGCCGAACACCCTCCTCAACATCAACCTTCCGGGTATCCCGGTCGATGAGGTGCAGGGGATTCGGGTGGTGCGACTGGGCTCCCGGTTCTTCAGCGATTCGGTCGCCAAGCACCAGGACCCCTGGGGTCGCGACGTCTGGTGGATCGGTGGCGGCACGATCACCTGGAGCGGCGAGGAGGGGACCGATCACACCGCCGTGCGAGACGGCTACGTGGCGATCACCCCCCTGCGCCTCGACCTCACCGACCACGGCTCCCTCGAGATGGTCCGCAGCTGGGCGCTGGCGCTCGAGGCCTGATGACCGACGGCTACGCCGGATATCGCAGCAAGCTGGTCGAGGCCCTGCAGCTGAAGGGGATCCACGACATGGCGGTCCTGCGGGCGATCGCGACGGTGCCGCGACACCGCTTCGTCCCTGAGCAACTGCAGGGCCGGGCGTATGACGACGCCGCGCTGCCGCTCTCCCAGGGACAGACCATCTCGCAGCCCTACGTGCAGGCCCGCTCCTGCGAGTTGCTCGAACTCACCGGTCGCGAGCGGGTGCTCGAAGTCGGCACCGGGTCGGGCTACCAGACGGCGCTGCTGTCGATGCTGGCCGAGACGGTCTTTTCGGTCGAACGGCTCCCCGAGTTGGCGCGTGGCGCCCATGAGGTCCTCCGCTCGCTTGGCTACGACAATGTCACCGTGCTCCACGGTGATGGTACCATGGGCTGGAAGCCGAACGGTCCCTATGACGGGATCGTGGTCGCCGCCGCCGCTCCGACCGTGCCCGCACCGCTGGTGGAGCAGCTCACTCCGGGGGGCCGGCTGGTGATTCCCATCGGTCCGCCCGATGTGCAGGTCCTCACGCTGGTGCGCCGCGATGACAGCGAACGCGGCTTCACCGAGACCCCCATCGCCGATGTCCGCTTCGTGCCGTTGCTGGGCGAGTTCGGCCACACCCCACCGGAGTCCTGAATGGACCTGATCCGCCAGTTCATTGATTTCTTCATTCACCTTGATGTGCATCTCGCCGAGATCATCCGCGAATACGGCACCTGGACCTATGCCATCCTCTTCGGGATCATCTTCGTGGAGACCGGAGTGGTGATCATGCCCCTCCTCCCGGGTGACTCGCTGCTCTTTGCCGCGGGGACCTTTGCCGCCCTCGGTGATCTTGACCCGATCTTCCTGATGGGGCTCCTGATTGTTGCGGCGATCCTGGGGGACACTGTCAACTACTGGATCGGGGCCCGGGTTGGTGAGCGGGCGTTTTCGGGGAATGTTCGGTTCCTGAAGAAGGAGTACTTCGATCGCACCCATGCCTTCTACGAGCGGCACGGTGGCAAGACGATCATCCTGGCCCGGTTCATCCCCATCATCCGGACCTTCGCCCCCTTCGTGGCCGGGGTAGGGAAGATGACCTACCCTCGATTCCTGGCCTACAATGTGGTCGGCGGGGTGACCTGGGTCACGCTCTTCGTCTCGGCGGGCTACTGGTTCGGGAATATCCCGGCGGTGAAGGAGCGATTCTCGCTGGTGATTCTGGCCATCATCATTGTCAGCGTGATTCCCATCGGGATCGAGATTCTCAAGGGGTTCCTGGCCCGCCGGGAAAGTGGTGCAGGTGATTCTCAAGCACTGTAAGTGATGAAGCGACAGCTAGTTGTGGCGTGCCACTAAAGTGACGCTTCATCTTGGCCGCCGGGCCATTCTCAACTGGCTTTGGCCCGGCTCAGGCCACCTGAGGGGCCGATTCCCGACCTGATGTCGATGGAGTTCCCGATGTCCGACGCCCCCCTCTACCGTTCCGGCTGTTCGCTCAAGAGCCTCTGGCAGGAGTACCTCGTCTTCGCCGATCGGCTGGAGTTTTCCACACACCTCGGTCGGTGGACCGTGCCGTTCACCGACATCGAGTCGATCGAGGTCGCCGAGCCGCGAATCAAGGCGCTGGTCGAGGGGCGGATGAACCTCCATGCGCTGCTGGCCTTCAAGCTCGACCTGGCCGACCTGGCCGAACATGTGGCGATCGATCGGTCGGCGGGGTTGGCCCGTCGCGTGGTCTTCACGCCTGAGGATCCAGCCGAGTTCACCGAGGCGGCCCGGGCCGCCATCGCCGCGTGGCAGGCCGGTGGCTGATTTCCTCGTGAGGGAGGCGACCTCGGCCGATGTGGGTCTGCTGGCGGCGATGGGGGAGCGAACCTTCGTCGCCGCCTTCGGTGCCGCCAACACCCCTGAAAACGTGGCTGCCTATCTCGGTGTCACCTACGGGGACGAGCACCAGGCGGCCGAGCTCGCCGATCCGGCGGTTCAGCTGCTGGTCGTTGAGCTGGCTGGCGAGCCCGTGGGGTATGCCAAGCTCATTGTCGGCAGCCGGGGGAGTGGGGTGGCGGCGGCGCGGCCCCTCGAGATCCAGCGGATCTACGCCGATCTGCCCTTCATCGGGCGTGGGGTCGGGGGCTTCCTGATGGCCGAGATCCTTCGTCGGGCTGTCTCTGGGGGCCACGACGTGGTGTGGCTGGCGGTCTGGGAGCACAATCCGGCGGCGCGTCGGTTCTACCTGCGGTGGGGCTTTCGACTGGTCGGCGAGCAGGAGTTCGTGTTGGGCCGAGACGTGCAGCACGACCTGGTGATGGCCCGGGTGGTCGAGGGGGCCGGGGGCTGAAAAGAGGTTGCCTGCGTCCGCGGCGCGGGCGATAATGGATCATCCCTTCACAACAGAGCCCGGGAGTCCCCCTGCACGACCTGCGCGCGGAACTTGAGCAGTCCCTCGGATCGCGGTACCGCATCGAGCGCGAACTTGGCGGCGGCGGGATGTCGCGGGTCTTCCTCGCGGAGGAGGTGGCCTTCGGGCGCCGGGTGGCGATCAAGGTGCTGCCAGCCGAGATGGCCTCGGGGCTCAACCGCGATCGCTTTCGCCGCGAGGTCGGCCTGGTCACCGCGATGCAGCATCCCAACATCGTGCCGGTGCTGGCCGCCGAGGTGGGCGAGGAGTTCCTCT
Source organism: Gemmatimonadota bacterium (assembly GCA_024640185.1). GTDB lineage: Bacteria > Gemmatimonadota > Gemmatimonadetes > Gemmatimonadales > GWC2-71-9 > Palsa-1233. The sequence goes on from JAHEFN010000199.1 coordinate 3,695, forward strand.
ACTACATCATGCCCTTCGTCGAAGGCGAGTCGCTGCGGGCCCGCCTCGCGCGAGAGGGCGAGCTGCCGCTGGCTGATGCGGTGCGGCTGCTCCGGGAGGTCGCCGACGCGCTGGCGTATGCGCACGCCCGCGGGGTGGTGCACCGCGACATCAAGCCCGACAACGTGATGCTCTCGAGCGGCCATGCCTTGGTCACGGACTTCGGGATCGCGAAGTCGCTCGGCGTGGGGGAGGGGGCGGATGCGGTGGCCGATGCCGCGCTCACCTCATTGGGGATGGCGCTCGGGACTCCCACCTACATGGCGCCCGAGCAGGCTGCGGGTGATCCGCATGTCGACCACCGCGCCGACATCTATGCCCTCGGGGTGATGGGCTACGAGATGCTGGTCGGTCGGCCGCCGTTCAGCGCCGCGACGCCGCAGGCGATCCTCGCCGCCCACGTCACCCAGGAGCCCGACCCGGTCCGTCGCCATCGGGAGGCGGTCCCGGAGGTCCTCGAACACCTGGTGATGCGATGCCTTGCCAAGCGGGCCTCGGACCGCCCGCAGCAGGCCACCGAGATCCTCACCGTGTTGGAGGCCACCGGGGCGATGGGGATCGGCAGTGGTCCGGTGGTGCTCCCCGGGCCGGCTTCGCGCCCGTCGCTGGTCGCGGTCACCGGGTTCTTCCTCGCCGGCTCGGCGGGGGTGATGGCCCTCGCCTGGGTGCTGATGCAGTGGCTCGGCCTCCCGGACTGGATCGTGACCGGGGCGCTGGTCCTGCTGGTGGCGGGGTTTCCGGTGGTCCTCCGCGCGGCGCGGCGGGAGGGGCAGCCGACGGCACCCACCGGGGGACTGCTTGCGCGCCTGGGGACCCTCCGCGGCGCCCTGACCGGTGGCGCGCTCGCCTTCGGCGTGCTGGCACTCGGGGTCGGGGGATTCATGGGACTCCGGGCGCTCGGCGTCGGTCCCTTCGCCACGCTGCTCAGCGCCGGCACCCTCACCGACCGCGACCATGTGATCGTCGCCGAGTTCACCAACTCCACCGGCGACTCGGTGCTGGCGGCCTCCCTCACCGAGGCGCTGAAGGTCGACCTCTCCCAGTCGAGTGCCGTGCGACTGCTGCCGGAGCGGGACATCGCCGATGCCCTGGAACTGATGCAGCGCGATCCCGACGAGCCGCTCACCGCGGCGCTCGCCACCGACCTCGCCACCCGGACCGGGGCGAAGGCGGTCGTGGTGGGGGAAATCTCGCCCCTCGCCGAGGGATACCTCCTCTCGGCCCGGGTGCTCGCCACTGACGGGGCCACCCTCCTCGCCGCCC
>JAHEFN010000009.1 GCA_024640185.1 Gemmatimonadota bacterium
CAGCCGAGGGCCTCGAGGTGACGGAGCACCTCCGCGTGCTCGACGTTGCCGGCGACCGCGACGACGCAGTTCCCCGGGTAGTAACCGCGCCGATGGGTCGCCTGAAGATCGGCCGCCCCGAGTCCCCTGACCGTCTCCGCGGTCCCCAGGATCGGCCAGCCATACGGATGGTCGGGGAAGAGTGTCTCGGCAAAGAGCTCGTGGACCAGGTCATCGGGGGTGTCGGCGACGCCGTTGATCTCCTCGAGCACCACATTGCGTTCCAGGGCGAGATCGCCCTCCCGGAGCAACGGGTTCCGCACCAGGTCGGTCAGCACCGAGAGGGCGACCGGCAAGTCGGCATCGAGGACGTGGGCTTGATAGGAGGTGTGATCGCGTGAGGTGTAGGCGTCGAGCGATCCGCCACGCGCCTCGAGGGACGTGGCGATCTCCCGCGCCGTCATCCGCTCGGTCCCCTTGAAGACCATGTGTTCCAGGAGATGCGAAACGCCCATGACCTTGGGCGTTTCGTGTCCGCTCGCCGAGCGGACCCAGATCCCCGCGGCCGCAGACCGAACACCGGGAAGGCGCTCGGTCACGACCACGAGGCCGTTGCTGCAATCGGTGCGAAAGAGCTCGGTGTCGAGCTGTCGAGTCTGCACCGGTTCCCCGATCACTCGGGCTTGGGAAGCAGCGCCTTCCGTGACAACCGCATCCGACCGCGCTCGTCGACCTCGAGAAGCTTGACCTGCACGACCTGACCCTTGGCCAGGATGTCCTCGGTCTTCTCGACCCGCTTGTGATCGAGCTCCGAGATGTGCAGCAGTCCCTCGACGCCGGGCATGATCTCGATGAAGGCCCCGAAAGCCGTGATGTTCTTGACCGGACCCTCGTACACCTTGCCCACCTCGGGCTCGGCGACGATGGCCATGACCATCTCCTTCGCCTTCGACCCCGCCTCGTGACCGACCGCGGCGATGGTGATCAGGCCGGTGTCATCGATGTTGACCTTGGCACCAGAGGCCTCCTGGATGCCCCGGATGGTCTTGCCCTTGGGACCGATCACGTCACCGATCTTGTCCGGCTTGATCTGGATCGTGATGATCCGCGGTGCCCACGGCGACAGGTCGTCGCGATGCGTCGGCAGGGCCTTGGCCATCTCGCCGAGGATGTGCAACCTGGCGGCGTTGGCCTTGGTCAGCGCCTCCTTCATGATCTTCAGGTCGAGTCCGTCGATCTTGATGTCCATCTGGATCGAGGTGATGCCCTCGACCGTGCCGGCCACCTTGAAGTCCATGTCGCCGAGATGATCCTCGGTACCGAGGATGTCGGTCAGGATCGCGACCTTCTTCCCCTCCTTGATCAGGCCCATCGCCACACCGGCACATGGCGCCTTGATCGGCACACCGGCATCCATCAGCGCCAGCGAACTGCCGCAGACCGTCGCCATCGACGAGGAGCCGTTCGACTCGAGGATCTCCGAGACGATCCGGATCGTGTAGGGGAAGTCGGCCATCGCCGGAAGCAGCGGATGGATGGCACGCTCGGCCAACGCTCCATGGCCGATCTCGCGACGGGAGACGCCACGGATGGGCCGGGTCTCGCCAACGGAGAACGGCGGGAAGTTGTAGTGCAGCATGAACGACTTGCTGCCGGAGACCGGCGACTCGATTGACTCGATCCGCTGCTCGTCATCGGCGGTGCCAAGCGTCGCGACCACGAGGGCCTGGGTCTGGCCGCGGGTGAACACGGCGGAGCCATGCACCCGTGAGAGCAGACCGGTGTCGATGCTGATCGGCCGCACCGTGTCGGTGTCCCGCCCGTCGATCCGCTCACCCTTGTCGAGAATCTGGGCGCGCATCACGTCGTACTCGACCTCGTCGATTTCCTTGCCGATTTCCTTGCCCTGCTCGGGGAATTCCTCGGCCAGCTTCTCCTTCACCTCGGCGCGCACCGCCGACACCCCGGCGGCACGTCCGGCCTTGTCCTTGGCGTTCATCGCCTTGGCCATCGCCTTCTCGGCGTGCTTGCGCACCGCCTTGACGATCGCCTCATCCTTGGTCGGGGCGGTCCAGGCCATCTCCTCGGGCTTGCCGGCCTTCTTGACCAGCTTCTCGGAAACGCCGATCAGCTCCTTGACGCCGACCTGGGCGATCTTGAGCGCCTCGAGGATCTCCTCCTCGGTGACTTCCAGCGCGCCACCCTCGACCATCATGACCGAGTCGGCCTTGCCGGCCACGACGAGGTCCATCGAGGAGTACTCCAGCTGCTCGAAGGTCGGGTTCAGGATCCAGCTGCCGTCGACCTTGCCGACCCGCACGGCGGCGATCGGGCCGCCCCAGGGAATCGAGGAGAGCCTGAGGGCCGTGGAGGCGGCAAGCAGCCCCAGCACGTCGGACTCATTCTCCTGGTCGGTGCAGAGGACCGTCACGAACACCTGGACCTCGTGGCGGAAACCCTCGGGGAACAGCGGACGGATCGAACGATCGATGATCCGACAGTTGAGGATCTCGTCATCGGTCGGACGCCCCTCGCGCTTGAGGAAGCCCCCCGGGATCTTGCCGGCAGCGTACTGCTTCTCGCGGTACTCGACCGTGAGCGGGAAGAACGGAAGGTGGGTTTCCCTGGGGGAGGCGGTCACGGCGGCGAGCACGGTGGTCTCGCCATACTTCATCAGGACGCTTCCAGCGGCCTGTCTTGCCAGACGGCCGGTCTCGATGACCAGCGGACGTCCGGCGAATTCGGTCTCAATACGATGCACTCTTATTTTTCCTTGACGACGTGAGCACCATGAATGGCAAAGGCGCCCCACTGTGCTCGCGTGGGGCGCCCGGCAGCATCATTATGGCTCAGTTACGGAGGCCAAGCTCGGCGATGAGGGCACGATAGCCCTCGAGATCCCGGCTCTTCATGTACTTGAGGAGGCGACGCCGCGTCCCGACCATCTTCAGGAGCCCACGACGACTGTGGTGATCCTTCTGGTGGGTCTTGAAATGTCCCGTGAGGTAGTTGATGCGCTCGGTGAGGAGCGCGATCTGTACCTTGGCCGACCCGGTGTCGGTCTCGTGGGCACGGTGCTGTTCAATGATGGGTTGCTTGGCGATCATCCTCTGTCCTACCGTTGCTGGCATGCTGCGTTGGCGTAAGTTCGCTTCGATTCTAGCCCTTAAGTATAGCTATCCCTGTCGGGGAGGGGCAAGACCCACGATCATTCGGGTACCAGCCGTCCGGGGTGGCCCCACCCGGCTCCTCGGCGCGGTAGATTCCCTGATCCACCGTGTGGGGGCGGACTCCGCCGGCTCCCTGACGGCTGGCTGGCCTCGCCGGCGCTGATCACCCGGGCCTGCCCCCACGACCTCCGACCCTCACCGGGCCCTCCATGCTCTCCTCCCTGCCCCGTTCCTACCGCCGGCTCCTGGCCCTGGTCGCCTCGGTCCCGGTGCTCCTGTTCCTCCTGGGCGTCGGCTATCGCTTCGGCATGGTCCATCTGGAGGGGATCGACAGGAGCCTGGCCGACAGCGTCGCCTGGGCGGCGGAGACCCTGACCACCACCGGGTATGGCCGCGACGAGTCCTGGACCCACCCGGTGATGCAGGGCTACGTCGTGCTGGTGCAGTTTCTCGGGGTCTTCTTCCTCTTCCTGATCTTCCCGATCTTCTTCATCCCCTTCATCGAGGAGCGCTTCGAGGCCCGGCTCGCCCGCCGGCTCCCCGACCTGAGCGGCGAGGTGCTGATCTACCACTCCGGCCCCGCCGTGACCTCGTTCGTCGCCGACCTCGCGCGGGAGGGCGTCCCGGTGGTCTTCTTCGAGGAGGAGGAGGCCACCGCCAGGCGGCTCCGGGAGCGGTACCCCTACGTGGTGCTGGGCGACCTCCGCGAAGAGGAACCCGACCTCCGCAACCTCAGTGATGCCCGCGGGATCATCCTCAACGGCGAGGACGACCAGAACGCCGCCATGGCCCTTGGGGCACGGGCGCAGGGCTACGAAGGCCCGATCATCGCCATGGTTCGCAATCCCGAACGCCGCCCGCCCCTGCTCCGCGCCGGTGCGACGGCGGCCTTCACCCCCGGCCACCTGCTGGCGGCTGCCCTCGCCTCACGAGCGAGCAACCGGATCGGGCCGCGGGTGGCGGGGATTCATCACCTCGGCCTCCACCTCGACGTCGCCGAATTGCGGGTCGATCCCGGCTCCCCGCTGATCGGCCAGTCGATCGCCGAGGCCCGCATCAGGGAGACGACCGGCACCACCCTCGTGGCGCTCTGGGAATCCGGTGAACTGATCCCCCAGCCGACGCCGGAGATGCGCTTCCGCAGCGGGACGGTCCTCATCGGGGTCGGCCCCGAGGCGGGGCTCGCCCTGCTCGGCAAACTGGCCGTGCCGGTGCCGCGGAGCGGGGCCTTCGTGGTGATCGGGGCCGGCGACGTGGGCGTGAAGGTCGCCGAGTTCCTCCTCGATGCCGGCGAGCGGGTGCTCATCGTCGGTCCGAAGGCCCAGCCCGGCGTCGACGTCGTCGGCGACCACCTCAGTTTCGATGTCCTGATGCGCGCGGGCATCCGGGAGGCCCAGGGCATCATCATCGCGCTGGAGGATGACAGCGCGTCGCTCTTCGCGGTGGCGGTCGTTCGCAACCTGGCGCCGGAGAAGATGATCTTCGTCGCCGCACGGCGGGTCGAGAACATCTCGCGGATCCACCGGGCCGGTGCGGACTTCGCGTTGTCGGTGAGCCAGGTCGCGGGGAAGCTGCTCTCCTTCCATCTCCTCGGAAAGGAATCCGTCGACCTGGAGGTGGAGGTCACGCTCGTGGCCGCGGCCGCTGGCAGCCTCGCGGGCAAGCCACTGGTGACCAAGCGCATTCGGGAGGAGACCGGCTGCGCGGTTGTCGCCATCGAACGGGGCGAGGATGTCATCGTGGAGTTTCATGGTGGCTTCGAGATCCTGCCGGACGACGTGCTCTATCTCTCGGGCAGCCACGAAGCGGTGGCGAAGTTCTTCAAGACCTACCCGGGATCGAGGCGCTAGGCGATGGTCACGGTCGTACCAGGAGGACGACCACGATCGATGCGGCCATCAGGCCCAATCCCATGAGGGCCCGCCGGCGGAAGGCACCGGTGCCGATGACCGCGGCGAGGCCGCCCTTGACCACCGTGTTGGTGAGGATCCCCACCGCGATGCCCTGAGCGGCGAGGGTCGTCGCCCCGCCGGCGAGACCGAGGCGAGCCATGGAGACGGTCAAGGCGTCGACGTCAGAGATCCCGAACACCACGGCCGTGGCCATGACGCCTCGGCTCCCCCACGCCGCCATGAGCCAGACGCCGGCCGCGAGCGCCGCCACGAAGAGGGCGGTCATCCGGACGGCAGCGAGCAAGCCCAGGGGCGATGTCGATGACTCGGTGCCGCTCTCGCGAGGCCCCCCGGCGCGGTAGGATGGCAGCAGCAGGAACAGGCCAACCGCCAGCGGGGGCACCAGGTACGGCACCACCGCCATCGCCACGGCTGGCGAGAGCAGGACCGTGAGTCCGAAGACCCGCAGGGTCAGCACACTGCAGGCGGCCAGCACCCCACGGGCGAGTGCGTCGCGCTCCCCTTCCTCCGCCCGACTGCGTCGCGCGTACTGCAGGGTCACCAGCGTCGAGGAGACGAGTCCCCCGACGAGCCCGGTGACCACATAGCCACGTTCGGCACCGAGGACGCGGCGGGCGACCGAGCCAACGAAGTTGATGCCGGAGAGCAACAGCACGATGGCCCAGAGGTCTCGAGGTGACAGGCCACCGAGCCAGGGATAGGGGGTCCCGGGGAACAACGGCAGCACCACGAGGGCGAGCACGGCAAACTGGATGGCCGCCCGCATCTCCGTCCGGTCGATCTTGGCCACGAGTCCGTGCAGCCATTGCTTCTCGCCCAAGATGAAGACGACGACGGCGACGCTACCGGCAGCGAGGGCGAGGTGGCCTCCGCCGGCGAGGACCCCGAGCGCCGTGATGACCAGCGCGGCCGCTTCGGTGGTGCCGTCGAACTCGGCCCCCGGGCGCCGCACGGCCATCACGAAGGCGGCGACGGTCAGCATGCCAACCCCAGCGAGGATGACAGCGGCGGCGGCGGCGGCATCGGCCGAGACCAGCAACCCGGCGATGCCCCCGAGGAGCCCGAGGAGCAGAAAGGTCCGCAGTCCAGCGAACCGGCCATCGGGACCCTCGGAATGTCCGGACCACTCACGCTCAAGCCCGACCGCGAGTCCCAACAGCGCCGCCACGCCGAGCCGGATTCCAGCGGCCAGCGTGGTGTCGGGTGGCATCATCATGAGGGTCGGCATGCAAACTCCGCGGAGATGCCGAACAGAAGCGAGGGAGACACCCCACAAGCAAGTGCCTCCCCCTCCCCGTCCATCGCGTGTGGCCGCAGGGCCCGGCCCCTCGCCTACCGCCCCAGCAGGCGCCCGATGTCATTGCCGAACGCCATCACCATCAGGAGGACGATCAGGATCAGTCCGACCACCTGGACGGCCTCACGCAGCTTCACCGGGATCGGCCGCCTGGTGACACCCTCGACGAGCAGCAGCAGGAAGGCTCCCCCGTCGAGGACCGGGATCGGCAGCAGGTTGACGACCGCGAGGTTGACCGAGATCAAGGCCATGAACGCCAGCAGGACGTCGACACCGGCACGTGCCGATTGCGCGGCCAGTTGGCCGATCAGGATCGGGCCGCCGACTTCCCGGGTGGAGACCCTCCCCGTGAACAGCCCCCGAAAGGTCCGAACGATCGTTCCCGCGGCGGTCCAGGTCGCGGTGGTGCCGGCGATGATCGCCTCCCCTGCCGAATAGCGCTCGGAGCGATAGGGGACCCGCTGCGCGACTCCGATCCGACCGACCAGGGCGGAGGTGGTGTCGCCGGCCACGCGGCGCTCCTCCGCCGGCGTGACGACGAGGTCGAGTTGTTCGCCTCCGCGCGCCACGGTCACCGTGAGTTCGCGACCGGCGGCCGACTCGATGATGGTGACGGCATCGTTCCACTGCCCGATGGGGGTGCCCTCGATGGCCACGAGCGAGTCACCCACCGCAAGACCGGCGGCCTCCGCCGGGGTGTCCGGGGCCACGACGCTGAGCACCGCCGGGTGCAGGGGTCGCAGGGCAATGGCGAGTTGGGACCGCTCGACCAGTTGGTCGCGGTGCAGCTGCACGGTGACCGGCGGGTGGGAATCGAAGGTGAAGGCCGCCTCGTCACCGGCGCTGTGGGTGAGCCTCGAGGTGATGTCATCCCAGGTGCGCACCGGCTCGCCATCAAGGGTCAGCACCGTGGTGCCCGGTTCGACGGTCGCGAGCGCCGCAGCTTCTGCGGGGAGCTCTGCGGCACGGACGGCCCCGATGATCACCGTCGGGTCATACTGGTGGCCGTTCTTGAAGGCCAACCCGACATAGATCAGCCAGGCGAAGACGATGTTGAGCGTCACACCGGCGAGGATGATCACCATCCGCTGCCAGACCGGCTTGGCCTCGAAGACCCGATCGGGCGGCACCTGGGCGTTCTCAGCCCCGCCTTCGAGCACACCCGTGGAGGGATCCTCCTCGCGCGACGCCATCTTGACGTAGCCACCGAGTGGTAGCCACGCGATGGCCCACTCGGTTTCCCCTCGCTGGAACGAGAGGCGCTTGACCGGCGACCCGATGCCGATCGCGAAGCGATGCACCCAGACACCAAAGGCCTTGGCCGCCCAGTAGTGCCCCAGCTCGTGCACGAAGATCAGCACGCCCAGCACCACGAGCAGGACCGCGACGGTATACATGAATCCCCCCATCAGCAGGCCTCCGCCGCATCACGCCGCGCTTGGGCATCGGCGGCCCTGATGGCCTCGAGCGAGTCGGCACGCCCGGTCGCCGCGCGAGCCAGCGCCGCCTCGATCACGCGCGGGATCCTCCCGAACGGCATCTCCCGGTTCAGGAATGCCGCGACGGCGACCTCGTTGGCTGCGTTGAACACCGCCGGTGCGGTGCCCCCGGCCCGACCGGCAGCGACGCCCAACCCGAAGGTCGGAAAGGCCTCGCGGTTGATCGGCTCAAAGGTCAGGTCACCTGCGGCGACCGGATCGAAGGGTGTCGTCCCCGCATCGTCGAGACGGTCGGGATGGGTCAGGGCATACAGGATCGGAACCTCCATCGTTGGGAACCCCAGTTGGGCCAGCATGCTCCGGTCGGCAAACTCCACGAAGGCGTGGACGATGCTCTGGGGGTGGACCACCACATCAATGCGATCAAACGGGAGCCCGAAGAGGAAGTGCGCCTCGATGACCTCGAGCGCCTTGTTGGCCAGGGTCGCTGAATCGACGGTGATCTTGGCCCCCATGCGCCAGGTCGGATGCTGCAACGCCTCCTCGACCGTTGCCGCCTCACGACGGGCCGCCTCCCAGGTCCGGAATGGCCCGCCGCTCGCCGTCAGGATCACCCGGTGCGGCCCGGCCGCGCGTCCGGCGAGACACTGGAGCACCGCACTGTGCTCGCTGTCGATCGGCACGACCTCCCCGCCACCGTCCCGGGCGGCCGCCGCCACGAGCGCACCCGCCATGACCAGACTTTCCTTGTTGGCGAGCGCGACCCGCTTGCCGGCACGGAGGGCGGCGAGGGTGGCATCGAGTCCGACCGCACCAACGACAGCGTTCACGACGATGTCCACGTCGTCCCGGGTCGCCGCCTCGACCAGCGCGTCACGCCCGGCCGAGATGCCATCGCCGGCCTCCCCATGCACGACCGCGGCGAAGGCGGGCCGCCATTCGCGCACCTGGGCACCGAGTGCCTCGCGGTTGGAGCCCGTCACCAACGCCGCCAGGTGAAACGCATCGGGATGACGTCTCAGGACGTTCAGTGTGGAGGTCCCGATCGAGCCGGTGCTGCCGAGCAGGGCGATGCCCCGCATCACGCCAGCCCGACGAGCCGGTAGCAGGCTGCCGCGATGGGAAGGACGAAGTACAGGGAGTCGAGTCGGTCGAGGACACCACCATGCCCGGGAATCAGGGCACTGCTGTCCTTGACGCCGGCCTCGCGCTTGAGCAGCGACTCGGCGAGGTCACCCAGCTGTCCGACCGTGGCCAGCACCAGGGCGATGACCACGGCGGGGAGCAGATCGAGATCGATGCCGACCCGTGGGAAGACCATCAGGGCAAAGGTGACTCCGACCACTCCACCGCCGAGCACGCCGGCAATCCCGCCGGCACGCGTCTTCCCCGGCGAAATCGTGGGAGCGAGTTTCGCTCCGCCGATCGCCTTGCCACCGAACATCGCCGCCGTATCGGTGATCCAGGTGATCACCAGGGGAAAGAAGACCAGCACCGCGCCGCTCCATGAACGCTCGGGCCAGCCGCCGTGCCTGATACCGATCAGGAAGGTCGGCAGGGCGGCGGCGTAGGCCACACCGAAGAGGGTCACGGCGACCGCGGAGAGTGGCTTGGCTGTCACCGGCCGGGCATGGATGGCCTGCACGAGCAGCAGGATGACCCCGACCGCCGCCAGTTGGACCCACCCGGCCACCAACCAGTCGGCGTACGACGGGGCGGTCATGATCAGGTACGCCACCGCCGGCACCAGGGCGGCGGCGGAGAGCCCCGCCCCACGCAGCGGCGCCAACCCCACCTTCTCGGCGAGATCGAACACCTCGCGGACGCCCAGCACCGCCATCAGGCCGACCAGCAGGGTCAGCGGCCAGCCGCCGAGCCAGATCACCCCGAGGACGACGGGGATCGCCACGACGGCCACCGTCACGCGAGAGGTCATGTTCGATGCCATCTGGGCCGTCCTATGCGCTGACGCGGCCGAAACGTCGGTCGCGCTGCTGGAATTCGAGGATCGCCGCGTAGAGATCCTCACGGGTGAAGTCGGGCCAGAGCACCGGCGTCACGTGGATCTCGCTGTAGGCGACCTGCCAGAGGAGGAAGTTGGAGATCCGCATCTCCCCACTGGTGCGGATCAGCAGGTCGGGGTCCGGCCAGCCGGCGGTGTACAACTCAGCCGCGAAGGCGGCGTCATCGATGCGATCGGGAACCAACTCGCCGCGAGCGACCCTTTCGGCGAGTCGCCTGGCCGCCCGCACGATTTCCGCTCGGGCGCTGTAGGAGATGCACACGTTCAGGTCGAGGCTGGTGCCTCCCGTGGTCGCCGCCTCGACCCGTTCCACGGCGGCCCGCGCCGAGGCGGAGAGCAGGGTGAGGTCACCGAGCACCCTGACCGAGACCCCTTCGCGCTGGAGGGCTTCCGCCTCCTCGGCGATGTAGTTCTCGAGGAGCGCCATCAGGGCATCGATCTCGGCTTGCGGCCGCTGCCAGTTTTCCTGGGAGAAGGCAAAGAGGGTCAGCACCCTGACCCCGGCATGCAGGGCACCCTCGACCGCTTCACGGACGGCGTCGGCACCCGCCTTGTGACCGGCGGGACGCTCCAGCCCTCGCTCGAGGGCCCAACGACCGTTGCCGTCCATGATGATGGCGACGTGCTTCGGGAGCGACGTGGACCGCCGCAGTTCGTCGAGGCGGGAGGAAGAGATGGTCACACCTCGAGAACTTCGGCTTCCTTGGCCTTGAGCAGTTCGTCGACCCGGTGCACCGCCTCATCGGTGATCTTCTGGACATCCTTCTCGGCACGATTGGTCTCGTCCTCCGAGATCCCCTCGAGCTTCTTCAGTCGGCTGTTCGCCTCGGTCCGGGCATGTCGGATCGCGATCCGGCCCTCCTCGGCAAACTTCCCGCAGATCTTGACCAGTTCCCTGCGACGCTCCTCCGAGAGCATCGGAAGCGGCACCCGAATCACGGCACCCTGGCTGGAGGGATTGAGGCCGAGCCCGGCGTCGCGAATCGCCTTCTCGATCGCGGGCGACTGGCTCTTGTCGAAAGGCTGGACGGTGATCATCCGCGGTTCCGGGGTCGCGACCAGGGCCACCTGGTTGAGCGCCACCATCGAGCCGTAGGCCTCGACCCGGACCGTGTCCAGCAGGGTCGTCGAGGCCTTGCTGGACCGCACACCCGAGAACTCGCGGCGGGTGTTCTCCACCGCCTTCTCCATCCCGGCCTGCGCCTGCTTCAGAATCTCGGCAATGGTCATGTGACAAGAGTCCCGACTCGCTCACCGGCGAGTGCTCGCCCGATGGCACCGGGCTGGTTGATGTTGAGGACGACGATCGGGAGGGCGTTGGCCTGGCAGAGCCCGAAGGCGTTGGCGTCCATCACCGCATAGCCATTGACCAGGGCATCCTGGAACGACAGTTCCTCGAACCGGGTCGCGTCGGGATGGGTTCGGGGGTCGGCGCTGAAGACGCCGTCGACATTGGTGGCCTTGAGCACCACCTCGGCGTCCATCTCGAGGGCGCGCAACACCGCGGCCGTATCGGTCGAGAAGAACGGGTTGCCGGTGCCCGCGGCGAAGATCACCACACGACCCTTCTCGAGGTGGCGCATCATCCGGCGCCGAATGTACGGCTCCGCCAAGGATTCCATCTTGATGGCGGTCAGGACCCTGGTGTCGACATCCAACCCCTCGAGGACGTTCTGCATCGCCAGGGCATTGATCACCGTCGCAAGCATGCCCATGTAGTCGGCCGACACCCGATCGAGACCACGTTGTGAGGCCGCCGCGCCGCGGACGATGTTGCCGCCACCCACCACCAGGCCGAGCGAGACCCCGGTGGCATGCACAGCCTTGATCTCGGCGGCCAACGCCTCGATGACATCGTAGTCGAGCCCGGCGCCGTGTGTGCCGGCGAGGGCCTCGCCCGAGAGTTTCAGGAGTGCGCGGCGATACCCGGCCATCAGGCCTCCTCACCCACCTTGAAGCGGGCAAAACGGACCACTCGGGCGCCAGCGACCTCGGCCACGATCTCGCCGACGCTCTTCGAGTCATCCTTGATGAACGGCTGCTCGACGAGCGCACGTTCGCTGGCGAACTTGCGGAGCTTGCCCTCGATGATCTTGCCGCGGATCGCCTCCGGCTTCCCCTCGGCGGCCACCTGTTCCTCGGCGATGCGCCGCTCACGATCGAGCAACTCCGAGGGGATGTCTCCGACGTTGACGGCCAGCGGGTCGGCCGAGGCGACATGGAGGGCCACCTCCCGTGCCATGGCAATGGCCTCGTCACCGGAGGCGCCGTCGACCTCGACGAGCACCCCGACCTGGCCATTGAAGTGTCGGTATTCGCCGATCGTGCCGGCAAACTTCGCCACCCGCTTGAGCCCCATCGCCTCCCCGGTCCGGCCGGACGCCTGCTTGACCACTTCCTCGATGGTCACGCCGTCGATCGCCTCGGCGAGGAACGCCTCGAGGGTCACGCCGACCGGCGAGGCGTTGAGGGCGTGCGCCGCCAGCCGGGCGGCCAGCGCCTTGAACTCGTCGTTGCGAGCGACAAAGTCGGTCTCGGTGTTGAGCTCGATCATCGCCGCGGTGGAGCCGTCGGCGCTGGCGTCAATCGCGATCAGCCCCTGCGCAGCGGCCCGGCCGGCGCGCTTGTCGGCCTTGGCGATACCCTTGGCCCGGAGGATCTCACCGGCCTTGGCCATGTCGCCACCGGCCTCCTCGAGGGCCTTCTTGCAATCCATCATGCCGGCGCCGGTTCGGGCACGGAGTTCGGCAATATCCTTGGTACTCACCTTGGTGGTCATCGTTTGCTGGTTTCCGTCGTCAAAGGTCTGCGTGTGAAAACCGCCGCCCGGGACATGAGACCCGATGGGCGGCGGCATCGCGCTGTCCCGGCCGAGGCCGGGTCAGCTGGTGGCGTCGCCTGTGGCTGGCGCGACCGGTTCGGCCGGCGCCGGGGCTGCTGGCGCTGCCGGAGCCGCCGCGGCCTCCCCGGCGCTTGCCTCGGGCTTGATCCGGGCGGCGATCATCTCGGGACGCGGCTTGCGCTTCCGACGGGCCCGACGACGCTTGCGCTCATCATCACTGGCACCGTCACCCTCACCGGCGGAGTAGGTCTCGGCCTCGCCATCGATCACCACATCGCGCACCGGCATCTGCGACCGCGCCTCACGGATCGCCTCGCACAACGCCGAGCTGATCAACGAGACGGAACGAATCGCGTCGTCGTTGCCCGGGATCGGCACCGTGATGTTGTCGGGATCGGCGTTGGTGTCGACGATGGCCACGACCGGGATCCCGAGTCGGTTGGCTTCCTGGACCGCGATCTTCTCCTTCTTCGCGTCGATGATCACCAGCGCACCGGGGAGCCGCCCCATCTGCTTCAGGCCCTCGAGGTTTCGGGACAGCTTCTCACGCTCCCGCGAGAACAGCAGCTGCTCCTTCTTGGTGTAGTTCTCGAAGTCGCCATCTTCCACGCCCTGCTCGAGGTCACGGAGCCGGCGGATCTGCTTCTTGATGGTCTGGAAATTGGTCAAGGTGCCGCCGAGCCACCGCTCGGTCACCCAATGCGCGCCGGCATTGCGGGCCTCGGCCTCGACGACCGCCTTGAGCTGCCGCTTGGTGCAGACGAACAGCACGTTGTCACCCTTGAGGGCGACAGCCTTGAGCACGTCAGCCGCCTTGGCGAGCTGCTTGAGGGTCTTTTGGAGATCGATCAGGTAGATCCCCGAGCGCTCCGCGAAGATGAACTTCCGCATCTTCGGGTTCCAGCGCCGGGTCTGATGGCCGAAGTGGGTTCCGGCTTCGAGCAGGTCCTGCAGGGACGGCATTGCCACGGGGGTGACTCCTGGATCCTGGTTGGTTGGGTCTGCATCGCCCCCGTCATCTGCCACCGGCCACCCCTTGGGGCACCAGCCGACGGCATCGGGAGGCATGCGTCTCCTCCACGCCACCATGGCGGGAGGGTGTCCTGCGTCGGAATGGATCGGCCATTCCATCCGGCCACCGGGGCACGCCCCGGCGGCGAGGTCCTGCCAGTGCTACCGCTTGGAGAACTGGAACCGCTTCCGGGCGCCCGGCTGACCGGGCTTCTTCCGCTCGACCATCCGTGAATCGCGTGTCAGCAGGCCGGCCGTCCGCAACTTCGGACGGTTGGCCTCATCGGCCTTGACGAGCGCACGCGCGATGCCGTGGCGCATGGCACCCGCCTGACCGCTCACGCCACCACCGGAGACATTCGCCTTGACGTCGTAGGCACCGAGGGTGTCGGTCGCCGTGAACGACTGCTGGATGTGCTGCACCAGCGACGGGCGTGGGAAGTAGTCGCCGAGCGTCCGGCCATTGACGTCCCACTTCCCCGTTCCGGGGGTGAGGTAGACGCGGGCCACGCTCGTCTTGCGGCGGCCGACGGCCTGCCAACGGAACTGATCGGTGGTGCTCATGAATCGGCCTTCGACGTGACAAGGGTGTGCGGCGTGGGCTGCTGCGCCTGATGCGGATGCTCGGTCCCGGCATACACCTTGAGCTTGGTCCGCAGCTTCTGCCGGGCCAGCGAGTTCTTGGGAAGCATCCCGAAGACCGCCTTCTCGATCACCCGGTCCGGGTGCTTCGCGAGGAGATCCTGCGCCGGCGTGTGGGACTCGTGCCCCATGTAGCCGGTGTGCTTGAAGTAGGTCTTCTGGGCCATCTTCTTGCCCGACAGCCGGACCTGCGACGCATTGAGCACGATGACGAAGTCCCCGCCATCCATGTGCGGGGTGAATGTCGGCTTGTGCTTGCCACGGATCAGCTGGGCCACTTCACTGGCCAGTCGGCCCAAGGGGACTCCGGCCGCGTCGACCACGACCCAATCGTGGGTGATGTCGGACGGCTTGGCGCTAAACGTCTTCATTCCGGGTCTTCCTGCCGCGTCACGCGGCGAGTCGTCGTTTCGGACACAGACCCCAAAGATAGGCGGTGGAACGGGTTGGCGTCAACGGCGGGACCCGGGCTGGTGAACCAAGACCCGGCCCCGAGGTCGGGGCTCCCGACCTGGGCGATCCGGCGCCGGTGACCAGATGAGCAAACGTTGCGCCATGGAACGCAAGGCCGCCCCCATCCTTCGATGCCTTGCGGCGAAGCGGTGACTCCGATCTCCGTCCGGCTATCGCCAGGCGACCCCGGCCCCGACCTGCAGGAAGACGCCGCCGGTCAGGTCGCTCCCCAGCTTGGCGAGCGCCGCATGGAGCCGCGCGCCGACCGACAGCCCGATCCCCCCCTGCCGAGGATACCACTCGCTCCCGACTCCCAGCGATGCCCCCGGCCCCCAGCCCCAAGAGGTATGGTCGGAGCTGAAGGCCGTCGCGCCGGTGGTCTTCTCCGTCAGCCGGTCCTCGAAGCGCTCTCCCAGGCGATAGACACCCACGCCCAGGTCGATCCACGGCTTGGCGACCCGTCCCGAGCCCGGCGAGAGTCTCAGGACCAAGGCCGCAAACTGGGCCTGATCGGTGTCCCGGCTCTCCCGCACGATCGGGGTGTCGGTACACGGGTCGGGGCAACTCTGGCTCACCCCCCCGGTGGCGGGGTCGTAGAAGCCCTCGAAGCGGATCGTGGACCGGTCATACGGGGTGGCGCCGGCCATCACCGCGAGGGAGGTGTGGTTGCCGAGTCGGAGCCCGATGGCCAGCTCGCCTCCCCAGAGGTCGAATTGTGGCGCGCCGCCGAGCGAGAAGCTCGGTCCGGCCCGGAGCGACGCCCGGACCACCCCCTGCCCGGCAAGCCCGGCAGGCAGGACGAGCAGCAGCATCGCCGTGCACCAGACGTTTGCCCGCCAATCGGGTGTTCCCATTGTCGCTCCCCCTCGAGCCGTGGTTGGACCCAACGCTACCCTTCGAGCACCTGTCGGGCGATCACCACGCGCTGGATCTCGCTGGTCCCCTCGCCGATGGTGCAGAGCTTGACGTCGCGGTAGTACTTCTCGGCGGGATACTCCTTGATGAAGCCATACCCCCCGAAGATCTGGACACCCTTCTCCGTCGCCCGGACGGCGACCTCCGAGGCGTGCAGCTTGGCCATCGCCGACCAGAGCGTGGTCCGCTCCCCGGCGTCCTTCATGGCCGCTGCGCGGTAGGTGAGCAGGCGAGCGGCCTCGATCTCGGTCGCCATGTCGGCCAGCATGAACTCGATCGCCTGGAACCGGGAGATCGACTTGCCGAACGCCACCCGTTCCACGGCATAGCGGCGCGCCGCGTCGTAGGCGCCGCGAGCGATCCCGAGCGAGATCGCCGCGATGGAGATCCGGCCACCGTCGAGGACCTTCATCGCTCCGATGAACCCTTCGCCGACTTCCCCGAGGCGATTCGCGTCGGGCACCCGGCAGTCCTCCATCACCAACTCGGCGGTGTCAGAGGTGCGCATCCCGAGCTTGTTCTCCTTCTTCCCGGCCCGGATGCCGGGTCGGTCCATCTCCACCGCAAAGGCGGTGATGCCGCGCTTCTTGTCGTCCCGATCGGTGATGGCGAGGACGACGGCAATCTGCGCATGGCTGGCATTGGTGATGAAGTTCTTGGTGCCGTTGAGCACCCACGCATCGCCATCACGTACCGCGGTGGTGTGCATCCCCGAGGCATCGCTTCCGGAGGACGGCTCGGTGAGACCCCAACACCCGAGCCATTCTCCGCTCAGCAGCTTCGGGAGCCAGCGCATCCGCTGCTCCTCGGAACCCGCGAGGTAGATGTGGCCCGCGGCCAGCGAGTTGTGGGCGGCCACCGTCAGGGCGATGCCGGACTCCACCGCCGCCAGTTCCTCGAGGATGTTGACGTAATCGATGTAGGAGAGCCCTGCCCCACCGTACTGCTCCGGGAAAATCGCTCCCAACAGTCCGAGTTCGCCGAGTTTCGCGACGGTCTCTGCCGGGAAGTGCTGTGCCTCGTCCCATTCCATGACATGCGGGGTGATCTCTGCCGCGGCAAAGTCACGGACCATCTGCTGAATCTGTTGTTGCTCGTCAGTGAGGCGGAACTCCATGCGGCACATGCTCCCAGGGGGGTGAGACCGAGGCACCGGGGGCATCGTGCACCCGGTGGCCGTCGGACTCGAATCAAGTCGGGTCGCCGCAGCGGCGCCACGGCGGGCCGGGTCACGCCTCTGGCGGATCCCGGTATTCCGGCTGGTACATCCGTGCCGCGATGTGTCCGGCCAGGTCGCCCGCGGGCCGTTCGCCAACCAGGCCATCCTCGACCGCGACCTCCGCCACCGCGGTGGCGATCACCAATGACGTCGCCCGGATGGTCTCGAGGGCTGGATAGAGCGAACCCTGGGCCAGTTCGGCCTCGGAGACCTGCCCGGCGAGGGCCCTGGCGGCGGCGAGAAACATCCTGTCGGTGACGGCGGTGGCCTGTACCGAGACCACACCCTGTCCCAGCCCCGGGAAGATGTAGACGTTGTTGGCCTGCCTGGGGACGAACTGCCGGCCATCGAGTTCCACATCGTCGGACGGTGAGCCGCTGGCGAAGAGCGCCCGACCCTCCGTCCAACGGTAGGCCTCCTCCGAGGTGCACTCCGTCTTCGAGGTCGGGTTGGAGAGGGCAAAGATGATCGGCCGCTCGCAGTGGCTCGCCATCGCCCGCACCACCGGTTCGCTGAAGGCCCGTGGCTGGGCAGCGACGCCGATCAGCGCCGTGGGACGCAACGCGGTGACCGCGCCGAGCAGGTCGACCACGGGGGCATGTTCGTGGGCGAACGGCACCTTGTGCGGCTGCAGCCCCTCTCGATCCGTCGTGACGAGACCCTTGGAATCAACGAACCAACAGCGCAGGCGCGCCTCGGCTTCCGAGAGCCCCTCCTCCATCATTGCCGAGACGATCAGCTCACCGATGCCGGTGGCCGCGGCACCAGCACCGTAGAACAACAATCGCTGGTCGGTGAGCGCCCCACCGGTCGCGCGTGCCGCACTCATCAGACCGGCGAGGGTGACCGCCGCCGTGCCCTGAATGTCATCATTGAACGAACGAATCCGATCGCGGTGCGCCGCCAACAACCGGAAGGCATTGTCGGTCGCAAAGTCCTCCCACTGGAGCAGGGTGCGGGGGAACACCTCCTGCACCGCATCAACAAACTCCGCGACGAACTCC
>JAHEFN010000200.1 GCA_024640185.1 Gemmatimonadota bacterium
GGCAGCTGGAGCGGCTGGGCGAACGCCGGGCCACCAACCTTGTCGAATTGACCGCGCGCGACCTGCCGCCGCTCGACCTCACCATCCCCGGTGCCGACGACTCCCTGCTCGCCGGTCGCCGTATCATCGCCCGCGGTCATTTCGAGCCAGCCGGGGAGATCTACCTCCGCAACCGGGCCCACAACCAGGCTCCCGGGGTCCATGTCACCACCCCCTTCGCGATCGACGCCACGGGGGACCAGATCTGGGTCGTTCGGGGCTTCGCCTTCGCGCCGGACGGCATCACACCCCCCTTCGTCGGCTCGCCGCAATCCGGCACCGTGACGATCGCCGGGGTGGCATCGTCGTTCCCGATGACCGAGGATGCCGGCCAGCCGATTCCGGTGGAGGGGAAGACATCCTATCGCCGCCTCGATGCCACCGTGGCGCGGCAGCTTGAGCCCAAGAGTCTGGACGGCTTCGTCTACCTTGCCGGCGACACGGGCGGGCCGGGCCGGCTCCCCGCGGTCCTTCCCCCCGCCCTCGACGAGGGGCCGCACTTCTCCTACGCGATCCAGTGGTTCGGGATCGCCGTCGCGATGCTGACCTTCGGCTGGCTGGTGATCCTCAGGCCGCGAGGCGGTCGCGAATCCGCTCCGCCTCCCGCAGCACCCTGAGGATGTTCCCGCCGGCGAGCTGCATCAGGTCGGCATCGCTCCAGCCGCGGCGAATCAACTCGGCGAAGAGGAGCGGATAGCCCGTCACATCTTCCATCCCCACCGGCAACTCGGACGTGCCGTCGTAGTCACCGCCCAGCGCGACATGATCGAGGCCAGCGATGCGCCGAACGCGCTCCACATGGTCGGCGAGGTCGGCCACCGTTGCCTCGGGACGCGGGTGACGTAGCCGATAGGCCGCCCTCGCCTCGCGAGTCCGCTCGGCCTCCGGGAGGGTCGCCATCGAATCCTCGAGGGTGGCCTGCCAGTCGAGCATCGGCTGGGAGATGAACGGCCCCACGAAGGTCACCATCACCACACCACCGTTGGCGGGAAGGCGTGCCAGGATCGAGTCAGGGACGTTGCGCACGTGATCAGTGAGGGCCCGCGACGACGAATGGGAGAAGATGATCGGCGCCGAGCTGGTGTTGAGCACATCGGACATCGTTGCCGGAGAGACGTGGCTCAGGTCAACCAGCATGCCGAGACGGTTCATCTCGCGCACCACCTGCCGCCCAAACTCCGTCAGACCGCCATGGGCGGCCGTATCCGACGCGGCGTCGGCCCAGTCCAGCGTGACGTTGTGGGTCAGCGTCAGGTACCGGGCACCGAGATCGTAGTACATCCGCAGCGCCCCGAGGGAATTCTCGATCACATGGCCGCCCTCCATCCCGAGGAAGGACGCGACCTTGCCCTCGCGCCGGGCCCGTTCGACATCGTCGGCCGAAAGGGCCAGCATCAACTCGTCAGGGTACATCGCGATCATGGTACGCGCGATATCGAGCTGCTCGAGCTGCATCCTGGCGTAGCCGTAGGCCTTCTCTTCACCGGGGACATACACCGACCAGAACTGGCCACCCACCCCGCCCTGCTTGAGTCGCGCGAAGTCGGTGTGCCCGGGTGCCGGCGTCCGCAACGGGTACTTGGCGACATCCATCATCGAGATGGGGTTCTCCCGGATCTCCCACGGCAGGTCGTTGTGACCGTCGATGATCGGCATCGACGCGAGCAGCTCCCGGGCGTGGGCGAGTGCCGCATCGTCCTGGGCGTGGGAGACGGCTGGCAGGGTCAGGGCGACGGCGAGGAGGAAACGGCGCATGTCGGCTTACCTCGGGTGGCTGACGACCTCGGCCAATGGCCGGCCGTCGAGCGGTTCGGTAGGGGTCACCCCGAGCAGGGCGGCCAGGGTCGGCGCGAGATCGACGGCACCGACGGGACGAGCCACCCTCTGGGGCGTGACGCCCGGAGCGCGAATGATGATCGGAATGAGGACATCGAGCCGGTTGGTGGTGCCGTGGTCGGTGATCATGGGCACGTCGGTCCAGAGCCACCCCTCCTCGAGCGACACGGCGATCAACCACTCGGTGTCGGCCGAGATCAACCGGTTCCACATCATGGCGTCATGAGCCCCGCTGCGGGCGAGGGAGGCGGGCGTGTAGACCTGCCGGACACCCGGAAGCGCGCGAACCGTGTGCGCCAGCACATGCCGGATCGAGTCGACATCGATGCCGCGGGCGGTGAGGGCGGCCACATCAGCGAAGACCAGTCCGCGATCCTCGTCGGCCATCGCGGAGATGCCCCAGCGGGTCCGGATGGTCCGATTGAGCGCCGCGGTCAACGCCTTGAGGCGAATGCGGCCGCCCACGCCATCGGCCGGGAAGTCCTGACCCCCATGATCAGAGGCCAGGGAGACGATCAGGCGGTCAGCACCGATCCGTGCCTCGAGGGAATCGAGGAACCAGCCGAGGGCACGGTCAAGATGGAGGATCTGGTCGTGCATTTCGAGCGAGCCCGGTCCATAGCGATGGCCGATCTTGTCGGTGATCGAGAGGGAGACGGCCAGCAGATCCGTCCCGTCGCGTTGCCCGAGCCCCAGTTCCTGCATCCCGGTCAGGGCAAGGTCGAGCGTCAGCGAGTCGAACGCCGGGAAGTACTGGATGTCGCGAATCCCCTGTTGCCGGTCGAGGGGCATCACGTGGGGAAAGGAATGGTCCACCCCACCGTCCTCGTAGGGGCGATCGTCCCGCTCGGGATAGGCGCCCCGGGGGCGCACCAGGCGCCACTCGTGGCCAGCGAGTTGGCCGACGATGTCGCGTGCGTTCCAGTCCCGCAGCCAGACCGGGAGGGCGTCGGCGTACCAGGTCGACGTCGTGAACCGGCCATCGGCGTACCAGTACACCGGCACCCGGGCGCGACCGACCGGGAGGATGGCCCCACGATCCTTGTAGGAGACCGAAAGGACTCGCGTGTCGGGATCGGCCGCCAGCATCCAGTCGTAGAGGGTGGTGCCCACGAATCCCCGGGGCGAGGCGCCCTCCACCCGATAGCCGCCGGGCGTGACCTCCAGCAACGGGTGGTTCGCGTCGGGGACGCCGCGATTGTTGCTGAGAATGCCGGTGTGCGCCGGCCAACGCCCGGAGAGCAGCGTGGCATGCCCTGGCGCGGTCTCGGTCGAGGCATGGTCCTGCTCCCCCTCCCAATAGACCACGCCCTCTCCCAGGAGCCGCTTGAGCCCGCCCGTGAACTCACCCTGCCAGCGATCGAGGTAGTCGGGCCGCAACTGGTCGATGGTCAGGTGGACAACGAGGCGCGGGGACAGGTCATCGGCCTGGGCCGCGAGCACAACGGGGAGGAGGAACAAGGCAAGGCCCAACAGGGTTCGCCGCACGGGTTGCCGCTCCATGGGTTGGGGTTTGGGGTCGAACCAAGCATAGTATTGTGACCGGCAGATCTCCCACCCCTCCGGCGGAGAACCGATGGAACGGAACACCAGGCAGCGCGGCGCCATTCGGCGGGCACTCCAGCGAGCGAGCCGCCCGCTCACCCCGAACGAGATCCTGGGCGATGCCCGCCATGAAGTTGCCGGCCTCGGCGTCGCCACCGTCTACCGGAACATCCGCGCCCTCCTCGAGGAGCGCTGGCTGGTGGCCGTGGAGCTGGTCGGCGAGCCGGCCCGCTACGAGCTCGCGGGCCGACCCCACCATCACCATTTCCGCTGTCGCGCCTGTGAGCGGGTCTTCGACGTCCCCTGCACCACCACGTCATTTGATGACGTCCTGCCGGAGGGATTCCGGCTGGAGGAGCATGAGGTGGTGCTGCACGGACGCTGTGCCGAGTGCAACGGTCGAGGTGAGTGACGGCCTGGCCTTCCCCGCCGTTCGGGGACTGATCCTCCTCACCCTGATGCTGCTGGTGGGCACCGCGGCGGGCGGACTGCTGGTCCTCCGTCATGGACCCTCGACCGAGAGCCCTGAGGGCGCGGTCATCGATGGTTGGCTGCGGCGCTTCCCCAGCCTCGCCGCGTGGTTCCTCCTGGTCCTCTCGATGGCGCGCGGTGCCCTGCAGGTGCTCAGCTTCACCTTCGAGGGCGAGCCGATCGACACCGAGCTGGCGACAGCGGTCCTCGGCACCGGCAGCTGGGGTACCGGGTGGATCGTGCAGAGTTGTGGCGCCTTCGCCCTGCTGGCCCTTTCCTGGTTGCTCCGCCACGACCTGCGGCGCCTCCTGTGGACCGTGGCGGGGTTCGCCCTGCTGCTGATCATTGCCCAGAGTGGCATGGGGCATGGCGCCGACCCCCATTGGCAGCCATCAGGGCTCGGTCGCCTCATTCATGTCGCCCACCTGGTCGGGGCCGGCGTCTGGCTCGGCACCCTCGCCATCCTGGCCCTGATGGTCTTCCCATCGTTGCAGGGGCCGCCGCTCCTGCCGACGCTCACCGCGATCGTCACCGACTATTCCCGCTTCGCCCGCGCGGGCGTGCTCATCGTGGTGACGAGCGGCGGTCTGGCGGTCTGGCACTACAGCACCCGGATCGTGGCCCTGCCCGAGACCACCTGGGGTGTGCTCCTGCTCCTCAAGCTGACCATGGTTGGGGCGGCAGGCATGGTTGGGCTCTGGAATTGGCGTCGGATCACCCCGCGACTCGTTGGCGGTGACCCCGCCTCGGCCGCGGGGTTGCGGCGGATGGTCTTGCTCGAGCTGGGCATCGGACTCGTGATCGTCGGCCTGACCGCCTACCTCGGTGCCACGGCGCTGCCGATCGACCTGGCGGCGGGATGACGGGACGGCCCGCCACGCCATCGCTTGCCGCCGTCGCCCTGGAATTCACCCGGGCCATCCGCGGCGAGCATGCGAAGGCCCTTGCCCCGCTCGGACTCCATCCGGGTCAGGACCTCCTGCTCGCGGAAGTCTGGGAGAGGCCCGGCCTGCGACTGACCACCTTGGCGGAGCACCTGGGGGTGGAGCCGCCGACCGTCACCAGAATGGTGGCTCGGCTCGAGCGG
>JAHEFN010000201.1 GCA_024640185.1 Gemmatimonadota bacterium
TCTCATGATCCATGGCATCTACCGCTACATGGCAGACGCCGGCAGCTTCGCGGAGTGCTTCACCAACCAATGGTGGCCGGTGGCTCAGGTGGAGGACAACGCCGCCCTTGAGCGGGCCTATCTCGACGCGGTACGCGAGGCAGGTCAACCGATGCTAGTGCACCTGGAGGGTCGCGTTGTGCCGCAACCGGCGATGGAGGGCGACAGCCTGGTCCCGATGCTGGTCGTCGATCGCTTCCTGGCGGTGGAGCCCGACGGTGAGTGTGCACCGCGATACACCACCACTCCCGGGGACACCAGCGGTTGACCCCCAGCGCTGCTACCGCAACGGCACCGCGATCGTGTCGTGGTGATAGCTCAGCAGCGAACGCAGGTAGGGGCCGACATCATCGACACCGGTGAAGCCTGCCACGCGCGCCGCGGCGTCCTGCTCGGCCGCACTGAATCGCGTGCCGGCCTCGGCGAACGCCACCAGCGACGGATGAAACCCGATCGTCATCACATCCCAGTTCGAGCCGGCTTCGCGGGTGAAGAGCACGTTCAGCTGTCGGTTGAGGTGAGCATAGTAGCGGTTCTCCATCCGTCGCTGCTCGAGCAACTCGGCACGCCTCCCCGGCAAGCCGGCAAACATCTCGACGTGGTAGAGCCCCATCCCTTCGAACCGGTCGGAGAGTTCGCCCGGTGGAATCGAGCGCGCGAACCACTCCTCGCGGTAGGCCGTGTGGGTCGCCAGTCGACGGCGGAGGGCCGTGCCTCGCGGTGTATTCCAGAGACGGTCACGCGCCTCGCTCCGTGACGCACTGTGGTACGAGGCGCGACTCTCCATCGGATAGATCACCATGAAGTCCCACTGGTCGCCCTGCGAATGGCGCAACAGCAACGGCCGCGAATCGCCCCCCGGGGCGACCATCTCCTGGGCCTCCTCCATGAGGGCAGCCACCAGGTCGTTGAACTGGCCGGGGGCGGCGCGCAGCATGGTCACGTTGTAGAGGTAGTCGCCCTCGGTTTGGGCGAGGATCGGGTGGGCCGGCAGGACGGCCAGCAGCATGCAGGCCAACGTCGCCGGGCCGCGGAGATGAGAGGGAAGCAACACGGGATGGATTCTCGACGAGGAGGAAGGAAGGAAGGAAGGAGGTCGTCTGGGTGAGGGCTGCCGACCTCTCAGCTCTCGAACCCCTGTCGTATCGCACTGGTGAGTCGTGCCAACTTCTTCTCAAAACTGCGGCTGGTCCGCTGCCACACGGCGCGAGCCAGTCCGGCTCCAGCCAACACGCCGCTGCCCATGATCGCGATCCCACCGAGGGCGTTCGGTTCGACGATCGCCCCGGTGATGGCGGCAGCGAAGACGCCGAGACCAACCGAACCGACGAGGGCAAGGGAGGCAGCGGCGGATCGGTCGGCCACCACCTGGACCACTGTCCGGGCGTCCTCGGTTCGGGCGGTCACCGCCACCTGGCTTGGCTGGCCGACCGACGACCATTCCAGCGCCCCCAGGACCTCTCGCGTGGTCCCCTGATGCTGCATCGCGCTGCGAATGGTCATGACCAGAGCCTGCATGGCCGTCGGCGACATTGGCCCCTCATGCACCAGGCGGATGTCACGCCGGAGCTCGCCGCCGAGCAGGTGCTCGATGATGCCCTCGGGGCCGGTGGCCAGCTGATGGGCGGCCGCGGTGACGAGGTCGGGATCGACGCCGACTTCCTGGGCGATCGCGCGGAGTTCACTGAGGGTCGTGCCGGTCCCGTGGGCACCCGGTTCGCGCTGCATCAACATCGCGTCGCGAAGGATGACGGCAACTTCCTTGTCGGAGTAGCTGCGTTCGCTGGAGATCCTGGACCTCCCGGAGGTGGTCGATGCGAGGGTGTGTGGGCCCTCGAGAGAAGGTATACCGCCGATGAAGCGTGGTACCAGTCTCCGGGACGATCGGCCGCTCCCGTCAGCACGCGAGCCGCCCAATCACGATCCGATCGGTGTCCGTGGCCAGCACTCACCTGTTTCAGGCCTGAAACAGCGCTTCTGGCGTCATGAGCGACCGCCCCCCATCTTTCGCCGCTTGGCACACCCGGGGGGCGGGATGTCGCCGACCCAACACCCGACCACCGGGCGAAGATGACGCTGACACGCCGCCTGATGGAGCGGGGAATCACCCTCGCCCCACTGGACATCCTGACGATGCTCTATACGGCGAGCTCACTCGTCGTCATCGGGACGCAGGCGCTCGGGACCCACCAGTTGCGGGTCTCTCCCACCGAACTCAACGCCCTCGTTGCGGCCCACGGCCTCTTGATCGTGCTCGTGTTGTTGGCCGCCGTCGCGCGGAGCCGTGCCGACCATGAGTCCCCCTCCTTGCTGGCCGAGTGGTACCCCATCGTGGTCCTGGCTGCGATCTACGTCTCGGTCGGCCTCGTCAACGGACCGCGGGCGGCCGCCGGCATCTCGTACGACAGTGTCATCCAGCGCTGGGAACTCGCCACCTTCGGGCAGCAACTCGCCCACGACTGGAGCCGCAGTCGAACCCAGGCGGCCTTCGCCTGGCCCCTCTCGCTGACCTATCTCGGCTTCTTTCCCCTGGTGATCGTTGCACCGGCGGCGCTCTGGCTTCGTGGTCACGTGACCCGGTCCCGACAGACCATCTTCGGCATCTCCCTGGCATTCTTCTCCTGCTATATCGTCTTCCTGGTCTTCCCTGTTGCGGGGCCCAATTACCTGTGGGGATGGCCGAGCGAAGGGGTACACGCCGGACTGCCGACCCGATTTGTGCGCACCCTGATCGAAGGCGGCGATTCGTGGGGGTCGGCCTTCCCCTCGAGCCATGTGGCCGCCTCGATGGCGGCGACCCTGCTCGCCCTTCGCAACTGGCGCCTGCTCGGCTGGATCCTCCTTCCGTTCGCACTCGGTATCGTGGTGGGCGTCGTCTATTTCCAGATCCACTACGCCGTTGATGCGGTCGCGGGTCTGGTCATCGCCGCACTCGCCACCATGGTGGCCTGCCGAGTCCTGCCGACGCCGACCGAAACGACATGACCCGGTCGTTCCGCCTGCTCGCCGTGGTGGTGGGTGCGGTGATCCTGCTGGTCCTGGTCAATCAGGTGGGGGTCGGCACGCTTGTCGACGGAGCGAGGCAAGTCGGCTGGCTCGCCATCCCCATCTTCGCCCTCCATGCCCTTGTCTATTGGCTCAACGCCGTGGCATGGTGGCTCAGCATCGCCCACCTTCCCGGCTGCCCCCCGCTCAGGACCCTCTACCGGGTGACCGTTGGCGGCTTCGCGATCAACTTCCTCACCCCCGTCGTCAATGCCGGTGGGGAGCCATACCGAATCGCGGCCCTGACCCCGTGGTTGGGCAGCAAGCGCGCCGGTGGCGCCGTGCTGCAGTATGTGATGCTCCACACCCTGAGTTCGCTGGTGATCTGGCTCGCGGCGCTGCTCCTCGCCCTCACCCTCCCCGGCGTCTCACCCAGCATTCGCGGCGGCCTCGTCGCGGCCGCCTTGGTCGTGGTGCTGGCCCTCCAGGTCGTGAGATCGGGGCACCGGGGCGGGTTCGTGGCAGCGGTGGCGGGATGGATTGCCCGCCGACGCTTGGGTCGCCTCTCCGTCTGGGTTGCCGACCGGGAGGCGGGCTTCAAGGCGGCTGATGACCAGATGACGGCGATGCACCGCGAGCGACCCGGACGACTCGCGGTCGCCGTTGGCGTCGACTCTCTCTCACGGGTGGTCGCTGCCGGCGAGATCCTGCTGGTGGGGTATGGCATGGGACAGGCGATGTCGCTGACGGCCGGCTTCGTCGTGTCAGGACTCTCCGCCCTGACCGTCAACATCTTCTTCCTCTTGCCGTGGGAACTCGGTTCGCGCGAGGGTTCGCTGTACCTGCTCTTCGGCATGGCCGGAATGCCCGTGGCGGTGGGACTGATTGCCGCCGTGCTCACCCGCGGTCGCGAGCTCGTGTGGGCCGCGATCGGGTTGATGCTGGCTGGGCAACAAGCGCGACAGCCCTGAAGCCAGGCCGGGACGAGGCCCCAACCGACCGCTATGGTGCCTGGGGATCCGGGATGGTGGCCAGGAACTGATCGAGCATCTGGCGGTGCACCAGGTATTCCGGGCGCGTCGTGGCGATTTCTGCCGGGTAGTGACGGCGAAACGCCTGTCGGGCAGCAGCAGCCGCCGCCCCGTCATTCTCGAAGTCGGCGATGATCGCCCGCAGGTAATCCGCGAAGAGGTGGTTGGGCGCCTCGGCCACGATGGTGTCGATTTGCGCCACGGCCGTGGAGGCGTGGCCGACACGAGCCCTCAGCAGGCTGAGATGGAGCCGGGCGTCGATGTCACGATCGCCGTCGGGGAGGTTGGCAAATGCCGCCTCCACCATCGGAAAGAACCCCACGACCGTCGAGGTGTCGCCAGCCTCCATGGCGGTCTCGATCCGCTCGGCCAGCCGCCCGAACTGCTGTCGGGGCGTCAGGTTGGAGATGTCCGGTGCGCCACCTGCCCCAGCCGCGGGGGACGTGCCCACCGGCGCAGGTCCGACACCGGACCCCACCGCCGCCCAGATCAGTGCCACCAACGCCAGGCCGCCGAGCGCCACTCCGACCCACCGCAGACCAGCGCGGGCGGGAGGCAGCGAGGACCTACCCGGGACGCCGACCCGATGGCCACACCCAGCACAGAAGCCGGCGCCGGAGGCCGTCCGGGCACCGCATGCCGGGCAGGAGTGCGCCCCCAGCTGTGTACCGCAGGCCCCGCAGTACGTGCCATTCCCTTGGGTGCCACAGCCTGGACAAGTGGCCATATCGGACGCCTTCACGCGGACTCCTGCCGGATTGAGATGAGGTTCGGGAAGCCGACCAGTGGCAGGCGCCTCCACACCAGAGATTCTCGGCCGACGGCTCGTGGCTCAAGAGTCGAGGTACCCGGCCGACACTGCAAGAT
>JAHEFN010000202.1 GCA_024640185.1 Gemmatimonadota bacterium
CCACGGAAGCGGATCGACGGCACGGGCGGGCGGGGAAGAGAGCAGCATCAGCATCAGCACCAGCGGCGCGCCGAGTCGTATACGCCTCGGATACCGGATGGAGAAGATCAAACTCACGGCACCATTGTCCCACGCAGCGGCAGCGGCAGCGGCAGCGGCAGCGGCAGCGGCAGCGGCAGCGAACAGTCGCACCATCCCCCCTTCAATGCAACTGAATTCTGACGCGGTCCCTGACGCGGTCCCTAACGCGGTCCCTGACGCGGTCCCTCACCTGGCGCCTCCTCCACCCGCGATGAGGAAACGCGGGCACCGCGTTCATTGGGACGTGCGGGGCACGCTATTGTGCCGGTAAGACCAACCGGCAACGCGTCGCTTCCCGCACAATGGCGCTGCCGGGCACTCCACGGGTACACCGATGAAAGCAGCTCTCCCGGCAACGAGGGAGGCCGCCGGCGCGCCATCGGCGGGGTCGCAGCCCTTCAATTATCCCCTTGAGCGACCACGCCGATGGGGCGACGCTGGGGCTCAGGGACGCACCGCGTCCCTGAGCCCCAGAAGGCCGGAGCCGAAAGGACCTTCACGGATCACGAACAGCTCCCACGTTCCGGCGCGTCCCGCGATCTCTCGGATACGCGATTCGTTCCGTTGCGGCACTGACGGGCAGGCGGGACGCCCGCCCCACAATGCCGACCCCGGGCCACCATGGGCGGCCCGGGAGACCGGGGCTCTGATCACCGATAACCGATCACCAGTCACCAGTCACCAGTCACCAGTCACCAGTCACCAGTCACGATAGCGATAGCGATAGCGATGCCGAGCGGTTTTCCATCCGGTCGAACCGCGCGACACCCTGAATCCATTGGTCTCATCTACAATGCCGCCATGGCCCCCGACCTCGCTGCCGTGCTCGCCGCCCACCGCGGCCGGTTCCAGCCGGTGATCCCGTTCAACCTCAGCGCCGGCGGGATGGTGTTCTTCGACTTCACCGAATCGAGCCCGGACTTCGCCCACATCGACATCAACGACGTCGCCGGTTTCACCGAACGACTCTTCGCCAGGATCGCCGACGCCGAGCTCCCGGTGGGGATCGGCCGCTACGACGAAGACCGGACCCTCTATCGCCACTCGCCGCTCTTCGACGGCGAAGCGGAACGGCGCAGCGTCCACCTCGGCATCGATCTCTTCGTCATGGAGGGCACCGAGGTCATGGCGCCGCTGGCCGCCCACGTCCACTCGGTGGCGGACAACACCGGCCTCGGCAACTACGGCCCGACGGTCATCCTCGGGCACGAGCTCGAGGGCGTCCGGTTCTGGACCCTCTACGGCCACCTCGGCCGGCACTCGGTGGTGCGGCTCGAGATGGGCCAAACCCTCGATGCCGGGGAGGAGTTCGCCGAGGTCGGCGATCTCTCGGAGAACGGCAGCTGGCCGCCCCACCTCCACTTCCAGATCATGGCCGATCTCTGCGGCCACTCGGGAGACTTTCCCGGCGTCGCGGCGCCGTCGGAGCGCGATCGTTGGCTCGAGATCTGCCCCGACCCGAATCTGATTCTCGGCATCCCGACCCGGTGAGCACGAGCGGCCTCCTCGAAAACGGTCAGCAGGCTGGAAGCCTGCTCCACAACGGACCGAAGGCTCGGCGAACGATGCCGCTTTCCAGGCGCCCTGGGCGCATTGTGGGGCAGGCATCCTGCCTGCCGACCGCACGCCCCGAGCGAGTGATCCGTTGACGGTCGCCGGCGATCCGACCGAGCGCCGGCGGGCGCTCACCGCCCTGGCGCTGCTCGCGCCGGTCCCGAGCCTGGGCACCGCCGCCGCGATGATCTTCATCCCGGGCCCGGCCGGCCAGACGCTTTTCATGGCGGCCAAGATCTGGCTGCTTGCGTTCCCCGCGTTCTGGTACCTGGCAATCGAGCGCGGCAAGCCGAGCTGGTCGCCGCCGGCCCGGGGCGGTCTCGGGGTGGGTCTGCTCACCGGGATCGCCGCCGGCGCCGCCATCGGTCTCGCCGCATGGTTCTTCGGCGTCTTCGACATGGACATGGGCGCCCTCGGCGGCGAGGTCGACGAGATGGGTCTCGCGACCCCGCGGGCCTATCTCCTCGGGGCGATGGGCTGGACGTTTCTCAACTCCCTGATGGAGGAGTATGTCTACCGCTGGTTCGTCTTCAGCCGGTGCGAACGCCTCATGCCCCGGCTGCCCGCGATCCTCGCCTCCGCCGCGGTCTTCACCGCCCACCACGTGGTGGCGCTGAGCACCTACCTCCCCTGGAACCTCACCGCACTCGCCTCGCTCGGCGTCTTCACCGGCGGCGTCCTGTGGGCCTGGCTCTACAGCCGCACCCGGTCGATCTGGCCGGGGTGGCTGAGCCACGTCATCGCCGATGTCGCGATCTTCGCCGTCGGTTGGGAGGTGCTGTTCGGGTAGCTCCCGCGTCCAAGCGCACGTTCACGGCGTAACCGATCCCGATCCAGTCTCCGAAACCGAGGAATGGTTCCCGCATCTCCGGCCTTCTGGCCCGCTCATGGCGGCCCAGCGTCGTCCCATCGGCGTGGTCGCCCAGGGGAAAGATTGAACGGCTGCGACCACGCCGATGGGACGCCGGCGGCCTCCTCCCGCGCCGGGAAAGCCGGGCAGAGGCGCGCCTCCCGGGGGAGCCCGGCATGACATTGTGCGGGGAGCGTCGAGTCGCCGGGGCGCGCAGCCAGCACAATGTCAAGCCCGGCACACCCGAGGGAGGCCCCGGTCCCGCGGACCCGGAGAAACCACGGCTCCGGTTCCGTGTGCTGCCGCTGCCGCTGCACCGCTTTGCGAGATCGGGAGCGGGATCGGGATCGGGATCGACGCCAGCGCGGGGATTAACCCAGCCGGTCCGCCATGTAGTGGCACAGCTGGCTCATCCTCCTGGTGTACGAGCCGAGCTCGTTGTCGTACCACCCGAAGAGCTTGAGGTGGGTCACCGGCACCTCGACCTCGAGATGTTCGGGATCGAGCTCGGTCAGACCGAGCTCGGCCAGGTTGACCCGGGTGAACCCGGTCCGGGCGTGGGTTTCCGAACCCTCGATGATGACCGCCGCGGGCTCGCCGATCATGTCCGACGAGACGCTCTGCTCGACGGTGAAGAGCACCCCCGAATCGGGGTTGGTGGCGTACTCGGCGAAGATCTCGTTGACCGAGCGGCGGTTGATGAGGGCGTTGCCGTACTCGTCGAGCTTGGACTGGAAGGTGCAGTTGAGGATGATGAGCGACGCCGTGTTGAGCGGCACCCGCACCGAGTCGGCGAGAAAACCGATGGTGGCGATCTCGGGCATGACGTACTCGAGCGCGGCGGCGGCGTTGGTCGAGGTCAGGATGATGTTGTTGAACACCGACCGGTTCTTGCGCAGATCCGAGGTCCCGGATTTCGGCACCGAGTCGAGCACGCTCTGCGAGTTGGTCGAGGCGTGCACCGTCGACATGGAGGCGGTGAGCATGGTGTGGGTCAGCTCGTGGTCGAGCAGCGGCAGCATCATGTGCGCCAGCGCCGTGGTGGTGCACGACGCCGCCGAGATGATGCAGTGGGCGCGGGGGTCGAAGGCGTCGTGGTTGATGCCGTAGATGAGCATGGCGGAGTCGTCGGGCATTCGCGCGCTCTTGTCCGCCATCTTGAACGCCGCGCTGACGAGGACGAGCTGGGCGCCGGCCTCGAGGTGGCCCTGGATGCTGCCCCCGGGGTGGCCCGCCGGCAGGGTCGGATCGCGGAACCGGCCGGTCGTGTCGACGACGATCTTGACGCCGTGCTCGGCCCAGCCGATGTCCTTGGGATTCCGATGCTCGGTGAGGATCTCGATCTCGACGTCGTTGATCGACAGCAGCTGGGCGTCGCGATCGATGATCTTGATGCACCGCCACGGACCGTTGTGGCCGTAGAGAAACCGGCCGAGGCTGCCGTAGGTGCTGTCCGACGACAGATAGCGGACCACGGCGTCGATGTCCTGGCCTACCTGGCGGCCGGTGTTGACCACCAGGCGTTGGAAGCGCTGGTCGCCGGCCTCGTGCCACAGGGTCAGCTTGCCGATCCGGCCGAGACCGTTGATTCCGAGAACTCCCTCCGCTCCGTTGACAGCCATGATGACCCCTTCCGTATCAGATCAGACGAACCGGATCGCGCGCGCCCGCGATCTCGTGTTTTCCGGCCCAGACCTGGCCCGAGTACCCGTCGATGGAAATATCGTCGCCGGCGAGGATCGGCCGCTGGCCGATCCTGGCCAGGTTGTTCGCCGTGTCCACGGACAGCCCCTTGCAGTTGACCACGCAGCACTTTCCGAGGCGCTTGGCGGTGACCGCCGCGTGCGAGGTGAATCCGCCCCGGGCAGTGAGCAGCCCATCCACCGAGAGCACCACGCCGATGTCCTCGGGGACGGTGTCGGGCCTGAGCAGAATCACCTTCCCGTCGGGGTGCGTCGCGCGCAACCGTTCGACATCGGCTTCCGAAAACGCGGCCCTGCCCGACATGGCGCCGCCGCTGACCCCGATGCCTGAGCCGAGCAGGTGCTTTTCGAGCTCCTCCGGGTGGGCGAAGATCTGGAGATCGCCGGTCCGGGTGTGGCGCAGCGGACGGGTCTGCAGCAGATACAGCCCGTCGGCCTCGGCCGACTCGAAGGTGAACTCAATCTCCTGGTGCTCGTAGCCGTGGTCGTTGATGAGCTCGAAGGCGATCTTGCGGACCCGTTTGTAGATCTCGGGGAACTCGGTCTCGAGCGAGCCCTCGACACCGGGTGAGTACTCCTTGCGCTGGCGCTCGCTGATCGGCGACGGCGAGACCAGACCCGCAACCACGTCCTCGCCCTGCGAGCACCGGGTGAAATCGCCGAACAGACCGATCACGGTGGTCGATGAACGCGGGTTGGTGGTGAAGACCACCCCCGAGCCCGACTCGCGGT
>JAHEFN010000010.1 GCA_024640185.1 Gemmatimonadota bacterium
CCAGGAACTCTCCCGGACCCAACGCGAGATCGCCGTGGCGACCTTCAATCTTGCCCGCGACAGTGCGCGCACCGATGTCGATCGACTCACCGAGGACATCGCCACGGTGGCGGTGCAACAAGAGGAGCAGCGTGAGAAGGTCGACCGTCTGTCGGCGCAGTTGACCCAACGCGGTGCCGCGGCGCAGGACTCGACCTTCCTCGATGTGCAGACCGCCCTTGATTCGGCGGCCACCGAGATGGCGCTTGCCGTCGCGCGCCTCCGCGAGCGGCGGCTGCAGGAGGCGATCGCGCCACAGCAGCGAGCGTTGCAGCAGATCCTCCGCTCGGAGGCGCTCTATCGGGACATCGAGTTGCAGATCAACGGCGGTGGCGGCGGGGGTGGCGGTGGTGGCGGCGGCGGGGCCACGCCAGACGACCTCGCGGATCTCTTCGAACTCGAGACCGACAAGCTCCGCAACCAGTACGAGGCCGTCCAGCGCGAAGCGACGACCCCGGAGGCGTCGGCCGCCGCAGCGGTCGATTCGTCTCGGGAACGGTTGCGCGAACTGGCGCGACGGCTTGAGGAGGAGAACCAGCGGCAGCAGCGGATGGCCGATGCCCTGCAGCAGCGGCTCGGCCAAGGCGCCGCCGCAGGCGGAGCGGGCGGACAGGGCGGTGCTGGGGCCGGGGGAGCGCGGGCCAGCGGGAGCGGAGCTGCCCAGCGCCAACTCGCTGATCAGGCCGAGGAGGAAGCCCGGAGACTGGAGCGTTTGGCCCGGGAGCAACACAACCCGGAACTCGAGACGGCCGCCCAGGCGGCACGTCAGGCTGCCGATGACCTCCGTCGTGCCGCGGGGGGCGACCAGGGTCGTGCCCGGTCGGCAGCAGAGGCCCTCCGCGATGCCGCCCGTGGCGTCGCCGGGGGACAGGAGTCTGCGGCCCGGCAGCGCGCCGAGCGGCTCGCCACCGAGGCGGGGGCGCTGGTGCGTGATCAGGCCGAGTTTGGCGCGGCGTCGGGCCAGCTGCCGGCGGCCGGAAGCGCCGAGCGTGCCGCCGCGGTGCCGCAGCTCCGGGCGCGGAGCCAGGCACTCGCCCGGGAGGCCGAGCGCCTCACCGCGTCGCTTGAGCAGGCTGCTCGAGACTTACGTGGCAGTGATCCGCGACCTGCCGCCGCACTCGGCGATGCCGCCGGGCGGATGCGGCAGTTCCAGGTCCCCTCCCGGTTGGAGTACGCCGGCTCCCTCGTGGGATCCACGCAGTATCCTGCCGATCAGGTGCGCCAATTCAACGACGAGATCAACAGGGTCCTGGCCGAGGTCAGGGACGAGATCGCTGAGGCGGCTGGTGCCGTCGGTGCCTCACCGGAACGTCGGCGGGAACGCGCCCTCGAGCAGGCCCGTGAACTGGTGCGCGGGATGGAGTCGCTCCAGGAACGGACCGCAGCGCGTGCCGGCCAGGATGCCGCGGCGGCCGGAGCCGGGGACGGTGAACCATCCGGTCAGGGTCAGGGCGCAGGTGAGCAGGGTGAGGGCCAAGGCCAGGGTCAGGGCGAGCCCGGTGCAGGTCAGGGTGGCGGAGCGGGTCGGGGCGAACGTCCGGGGCAGGGCGGGGAGCGCCCCGGCGGCGTCACGGCCGGGGGAGGGGATGCCCGCCAGCTCTCTGGCGAGGTGCAGGTCCGCCTTCGCGCGGCGGAACAGCTCCGCGAGGCACTCCGCCAGGAAGGCGGGCCGATCGCGTCGCTTGACGACGCGATCGCCACCATGCGTCGGCTGCAGCGGGGAGCGGCACGTGGCGACCCGTTGGAGATGGCCAGCCTGCAGCAGGAGGCGCTCCGGTCGTTGCAACAGGCGGAGTTCGATCTCTGGCGTCGCTGGTCCGGCGGCGAGTCGGGCCGGCCGGCGGTGGGTGATCCGTCCAGGGTGCCGCCGCGGTTCCGGCAGATGGTCGAGGAGTACTACCGGGCCATCGCTCGCGACAAGCCGTGAGCATGGTGGCTTGCAAGGTTCACGGCCGCCCGACCATCGGTTGATCACCGGGTCGGGCGGCCCGGCCGAGGGAGGATCCTCCCTGCCCGACGGGTGCCGGGTACCGAGGGGAACGACCCTGAGCCTTGCCGGGGGGCATCGTGGCCGCCCCTGGACCGCAAGCCCTCATCCGGCCACCGCATGCCATCCCCTGTCCTGACAACCACTTGGGCCGCGGCAGGGCCCCGGGCGCGGGTGTCGCATCGTCGCCACGACCCGACCACGATGGCGTTGCTGGATCTGCCCGACAGGCTGCCTGCCGCCTGGTGGTCGGTCGGCGTCGCACCGCTGCCACGCTTTCGTGGAAGGGGAATTGCGTCATGGGCGCTTCCCCTCAACGAGCGACGCGTCATGAAGAAGACCACCGCCACCACCACCGACATCCTCTGGCAGCGCTACCGCGCGACCGAGGATGAGTCCGCCCGGACCGAGTTGGTCAATCGGTATATCGGGTTGGTGCACCATGCCGCTCGCGAGGTGGCGCCTCGTGTCAGGGATGCGGTCTCACTCGATGAACTCGTCTCCGCTGGATCACTGGGGTTGATGCAGTCGATGGAGGGTTTCGACGTCGACCGCGGCCTCGCCTTCTCCACCTTCGCGATGCGGCGGATCCGCGGGGCCATCCTCGATGAACTCCGCGCCCGTGATCCACTCTCGCGGAGCGACCGCGCGCACGTCAAGCAGATGGATGCCGCGGTCGCCGAACTCGAACAGCGCCTCGGTCGCACCCCACGCTCGCACGAGGTGGCCGAATTCCTCGGGGTGGAGCACGAGGTGGTGGTGCAGTTGCGTGGCCGCACGGCGGTGACCGGATCGGTGTCCCTCGAGGGCGAACCTGGTGGGCGGGCGCTCGCCGACCGTCTGGGCGATGATGGTGACCAGCGGGTCCACGAACAGCTCGACCAGTCCGAGCGCGCGGAGCTGCTCCGTTCCGCCCTCGACGACCTTCCGCCACGCGAACGCTTGATTCTCTCGCGTTCCTACTTCGACGAGCGGCCCCTCCGCCAGATCGCGGCCGAACTCGGCGTGACCGAGTCGCGCATCTGCCAGCTTCGGGCCCAGGCGATCTCTCGGCTCCGGCGTCGCCCCGACCTCCGTGGCATCGCGGTGAGCGCCTAGCCGTCGTTCCCGCCCCGGCGCACGGACCGCGCCGGCAACCTCCCGTTAGATTCCCGGCGTCCCCCACCCCCTCACGGGAGGCCGCCGTTGCACCCTGCCTTCAACGCGATCGTCGATTACGCCGGGCTCTTTCCCCCGGCAGCGTGTGGCATGGACGACGCCGTGTCGCGCTTCGCCGCCTACCGACAGTCATCGGACCGTGCGATGCTCGGTCGGTTCGTGGTCGGCGCCGGACGGTTGACCGAATTGGCCGAGGCGGTCGCCGCACTCGGGCCCTCGGCCCCGACCAGCGAGGCCCCGTGGGGGCTCTCCGTCGTCGTGGGTGAGGATCACGCTGGCGCCCTCGAGGCGATCGCGG
The DNA here is from genome assembly GCA_024640185.1 of Gemmatimonadota bacterium. Lineage (GTDB taxonomy): Bacteria > Gemmatimonadota > Gemmatimonadetes > Gemmatimonadales > GWC2-71-9 > Palsa-1233. The sequence goes on from JAHEFN010000010.1 coordinate 3,483, forward strand.
GTCTCGGCATGGGTGGCGCGTTGCGCGTGGAGGCCCTCGAGGCCCGGGTCGACACCCCGGCGGCGGTACCGGTGGTGGCGGCTCGGCTGGCAGGACCGTGGGAGCTCTTCCTCGAGGTCCCGCACCTCAGTGACTACACCCCGCTGCTCGAGGCGATTCAGGCCGCGGGATCGCAGGCCAAGTTGCGCACCGGTGGGGTGACCGCCGAGGCCTTTCCCTCGGCCCTGGTGGTCGCCCGATTCCTGGCGACCGCGGTACGCCTCGCGGTGCCGTTCAAGGCGACGGCGGGGCTGCACCATCCCTGGCGTGGACACTATCCGCTCACCTACGAGCCCGAGGCCCCTCGCGCCGCGATGTTCGGCTTCGTGGCGGTGCTCGTCGCCACCGCCGCCCTCCGCGGTGGGGCGGCGGAGTCCGTGGCACGGGCGATCCTCGAAGAGGAGGATCCTGCCGCGTTTGCCCCTGCACCTGGTGGCTGGCGCTGGCGGGAGATGTCCTTTGCGGCCGGCGAGCTCGAGACGGCGCGCCGGTTGTCGTTCCGCGGCTTCGGGTCGTGCTCGTTCCGTGAACCGGTGGATGAACTCACTCAGGAGGTCGGTACGTGAGCCAGGATCTTGATCGCAGCCATGATCCGGAACGGATCTCCTGGGTCCCCGGGACCGACGGTCATCCGGAGTTCCCGATCCAGAACCTTCCCTTCGGCACCTCTGCCGAAGGGATCGTCGTCGCCATCGGCGACCACGCCCTGTCACTCCCTGGCGCGATCGAGGCCGGGTGGGGCACGGACCTCGGTGCCGCCATCACCTCGGCCCTCGCCGGGTCGTCGCTCAACCCGTTGATGGCGTTGGGACCGCCTGAGTGGCGGCAGCTGCGGTTGGCCGTGAGCGATGCCCTCGCCGATCCGGCGTGGCAGGGCCGGCTCGCACCGTCCCTCACGGCGATCGTCGACCTGTCATTGACGATGCCGTTCGGCTGCCGCGACTACACCGATTTCTATGCCTCGGTGCACCACGCCACCAACGTGGGGTCGATGTTTCGGCCCGACAATCCGCTGCTCCCCAACTACAAGTGGATCCCGATCGGCTATCACGGTCGCGCCTCGACCATCGTCGTGAGCGGCACGCCGATTCGCCGGCCGTCGGGACAGACCCGCCCACCGGAGAGCGAGGCACCGACGTTCGGGCCGTCCCGCTCCCTCGACTATGAGCTGGAACTCGGCATCGTGATCGGGGGGGCAAACCCCCTCGGTGAGACGGTCCCCGCCGCCTCCGCCGCCGACCGGATCTTCGGCGTCGTGCTGCTCAATGACTGGTCGGCTCGTGACATGCAAGCGTGGGAGTATCAGCCGCTCGGGCCGTTTCTGGCCAAGAACTTCGCGTCGACGATCTCACCGTGGGTGGTCACCGCCGAGGCGTTGCGGCCCTATCAGGTGGCGATGCCGTTGCGACCCGCCGGTGATCCCGAGCCCCTCCCGTATCTCCAGGTGCCCGGCGACCGCAGCTGGGCACTCGAGCTTGACGTCGAGGTGACCACCGCGGCGATGCGTGAGCAGGAGGAACCGGGGTTCCGGATCTCCCGGGGGGCCTTCGAGGAGGCGATGTACTGGTCGCCGGCTCAGCTGGTCACCCACCATGCCTCCAACGGGTGTGCGCTGCAGCCGGGTGACCTGTTGGGGACCGGAACGATCAGCGGTCCGCGTCCCGAGTCACGGGGATGTCTGTTGGAGCGGACCTGGCGCGGGACCGAGCCACTCACCCTGCCCGATGGCACCTCGCGCCGGTTTCTCGAGGATGGCGATGAGGTCACCCTGCGGGGTCACGCCCATGCCCCGGGCCGTCCCCCGATCGGCTTCGGCAGCTGTCGAGGCGAGGTGGTGGGCGGGTGACCGAGGCGGAGATGGTGATCGTCCGTCACCTCGAGATGACTTCCCGCGACCAGTTGCGCCCGGGATCGAGCACCCCGGCCGGGATTCGCTTTCAACGCGTCGAGGAGGACCGGGCGGCGGTCGCCATGGCCTGCTATCACCTCGTGGGTGCGGCGTGGTCCTGGGTCGATCGACGCGACTGGGATGAGGCGCAATGGCAAACCTCGCTCGACGAGGAAGCCGGCGAACTCTGGATCGCCCGCGAGGGAAAGCAGGTGGCCGGTTATGCCCAACTCGCTCGCCGGGGCGACGAGGTGGCGATCCACTACTTCGGATTGGCGCCCGGATGCATCGGGCGAGGGATCGGCGGGTGGATGCTCACCCGCACGGTCGAACGGGCATGGGCGATGGGGGCCACCCGGGTGGTCCTGAACACCTGCACGCTGGATGGCCCGGCGGCGCTGCCCAACTACCTCGCTCGCGGCTTCACGGTGGTGCGCGAGGAACACCGACCACGGGAGGTGGGTCATGGATCTCTCTGAGCTCAGACGCGACTACGGTGAGGTGCCACTTGACGCGGCGGATCTCGCCGCCGACCCGCTGGAACAGTTCGCCACCTGGTTCACGGCTGCCACCGAGGCGGAGGTTCCCGATCCGAACGCGATGACCCTCGCCACCGTGGGGCCCGACGGCCGGCCCAGCGCGCGGATCGTGTTGCTCAAGGGCGTCAGTGAGGGCGGCTTCGTCTTCTTCTCGGACTATCGCTCCGCCAAGGGACGCGAACTTGAGACCCATGCCGATGCGGCCCTGGTCTTCTGGTGGCACCCGCTGTCCCGGCAGGTCCGGGTGACCGGCACCGTGGCACGGACCAGCGCAGCCGAGTCGGAGGAGTACTACGTCACCCGTCCCGAAGGATCCCAGCTGGGTGCGTGGGCCAGTGTCCAGAGCCGCGAGATTCCCGATCGGACCGTGCTCGAGACCGGTGTGGCCGCGGCAGCCGCCCGCTTTGCCGGCGGCCCGATTCCGAAACCACCACACTGGGGTGGCTATCGGTTGATCCCCGATGCCGTCGAATTCTGGCAGGGGCGGACGAACCGCCTCCACGATCGTTTCCTGTACACCCGGAGTGGGGAGGACGCATGGCACCACGTACGCTTGTCGCCCTGATCGCGATGGTCCTGCCCGCCACCTTGGTTGGGCAGGACGATTTCACCTTGGACCTCCCGACGATCATGCGTGGGGTGGAGACCGTTGGTCGTGCGCCAGAGAACGTGCGTTGGACTCCCGACGGAGCCTGGCTCTACTTCTCGTGGCTCCCGCCGGGGACCGATTGGCGGGAAGTGTCGAGGCCGTACCGCATCCGGGCCCTGGCCGGTGCCGTCCCCGAACCGGTCACGCCGGCCGAGATGGACTCGGTGGCACCCCTGCTGGCCTCCGGCATCCCGATGCGCGACGGTCGCCGACGCGTGGTCTCGAGCGGTGGCGATCTCTGGCTGGTGGGGCTGCCGACCGGAACCCTCCGTCGCCTCACCAAGACATCAAGCGGCGAGCAACTGCTCGGCCTCTCCGCCGATGAACGGCGGGTCTATTACCGTGAGGGCGACAACGCCCATGCCCTGACCCTCGCCAACGGCTTCGTCGAACAGCTCACCGACGTCCGCAGTGGCACGGCGCCATCCGACCCCAAGCCGGCCACGGGCCAACGGGGGGCGTTGGTCCGCGACCAACTCGACCTGTTCGGGGCGATCCGGGATGAGGCGCGGCGGGATTCGGTGCGCAAGGCGGAGCGTGAGGAACGGATGGCGCGGTCGCTGCCGACGACCTGGCTCGGCAAGGACGCCCGGCTGCGCACCCTCGACCTCAATGCCACGGGCAGCCATGCCGTGGTGGTCGCGTCGTTCAGCGCCACACCGGCGGCCAAGGTCGCGATCGTGCCGAACTATGTCACCTCGAGTGGGTACACCGAGGATCTCTCGACCTACGCCAAGGTCGGGGACGTGGAGGGCCGCACGCGGGTCGGACTCTTGACCGTGGCCTCCGGGGAGATCCGTTGGGTGCGGCCGATCCCCGACGACTCCACGGAACAGTACGACGGCCTGAGGTCCTGGGGGTGGAATGACGCCGGGACCGCAGCGCTGCTGGTGGCCGAGACGACCGACAACACCCGCCGTGTGGTCTCGCGCCTCGACGTTGATTCAGCACGGATCACCGTGGTGCACACCCTCACCGACAGCGCCTGGGTCGACGGGCCATGCGGCTCGTGTGGTGGGTGGTTGCCCGGCGGGGCAGGGTTTTGGTACGTCAGTGAGGAGAGCGGTTACGCGCACCTCTATCGGCAGCACGCCGATGGGACCAGGCAGGTCCTCACCGGTGGCGACTGGGAAGTGCTCCGAGTGGGCCTCTCCGATGACCGCCGCCGTTTCGAGCTGACGACGAGTGAAGGGTCACCGTACGAGCGGCACTGGTACACGATGGATCTCGATGGCGGCAACCGGCTGCGCCTGACCGGTCCGGTGGGTGGGCACGACGTGACGCCATCGCCCGATGGGCGGTGGCTCGCCGATGTGTACTCCGCCGCGAATCATCCCCCCGAGCTCTACCTGCAGGAAGCGAAGCCCGGCGCGGCGTTGACGCGACTCACCCATTCGCCCACCGCCGCGTGGGAGTCGTTCGCCTGGATCGCGCCCGAGATCATCGAGATTCCCTCGGACGGCGGGATGATGGTGCCCGCGCGGATCTATCGCCCCGAGCAGATGGGGGCACGACCCAACGGCGCGGCGGTGCTCTTCGTGCACGGTGCCGGCTACCTCCACAATGTGCACCACTACTGGTCGAGCTACTTCCGTGAATACCAATTCCACCACCTGCTCGCCGCGAAGGGCTACGTGGTGCTCGATCTCGACTACCGCGGGTCGGCCGGCTATGGCCGGGACTGGCGAACGGCGATCTATCGGCAGATGGGGCACCCCGAACTGGAGGACTACGTCGGCGCCTCGAAGTGGCTCACGACCACGATGGGGATCCCTGGCGACCGGATCGGGATCTATGGCGGTTCCTACGGTGGCTTCATGACCCTGATGGCACTCTTTCGGGAGCCCGCGTACTTCGGCGCCGGGGCGGCGCTGCGGTCGGTGACCGACTGGGCCCACTACAACGGCGGCTACACGGCGCCGATCCTCAACGCGCCGCAGGAGGACTCGCTGGCCTACCGGCAGTCCTCGCCGATCTACTTTGCCGAGGGGCTCGAGGATCCGTTGCTGATCGCGCACGGCATGATCGACACCAACGTGCACTTCCAGGATGTCGTGCGGCTTGCCCAGCGACTGATCGAACTCGGCAAGGTGCGCTGGGAACTCGCGGTCTACCCGGTGGAGAATCACGGCTTCACGCGACCGGATTCCTGGACCGATGAGTACCGACGCATCCTCGAACTGTTCGATCGCTGGTTGCCCGACGTCCAACGCACGCATGAGTAGCCGCGCGCGCGAGCGACTCGAGTCCGGGCTGCGGGCCGCCCGACTCGGGGTGGTGGCCAATGCCGCGCTCGCGCTGGTCAAGGGGGTCGCCGGGGTCCTTGGCCATTCCTTCGCCCTGGTCGCCGACGCCATCGAGTCGTTGGCGGACATCGGTGGCTCGGCCGTGGTGTGGGGTGGCTTGTGGGTCGCAGCGCAGGATGCCGACGACGACCATCCCTACGGCCATGGCAAGGCCGAGTCGCTCGCGGCAATGGCGGTTGGCGTGCTGCTGCTCGCGGCCGCGATCGGGATCATGGTGCACGGCATCCGCGGCATCCTTGCCCCGGGCGACGCGCCGGCGGCCTGGACGCTCGTGGTCCTCGCCGGCGTGATCGTCACCAAGGAGTGGCTCTTCCGGCGGGTGCTCCAGGTCAGCGACCATCTGGGCAGCACTGCGGTGATGGCCGATGCCTGGCATCACCGCAGCGACGCCCTCTCCTCGCTCGCCGCGTTCGTGGGGATCGCGACGGCCGTCGTGGCTGGCCCGGGGTGGGCGTGGGCCGATGACGCCGCCGCCCTCGTCGCGGCGGTCATCATCGCCATCAATGGCTGGCGGATCGTCCGGCCCGCCGTCTATGAGTTGATGGACGGCGCGCCCGATCCCTCGATCCTCCGCCGGGTCCGGGCCGCTGCCGCCGCCGTGGACGGGGTCGAGCGCACCGAGAAGCTCCTGGCGCGCAAAGTGGGGACCGGGTACTTCGTCGATTTGCATGTGCACGCCGATCCAACGATGACCCTTCACGCCGCGCACCTGCTCAGTGGCCTCGTCAAGTCGGCGATCCGTCGGGCGGTGCCTGCCGTCGAGAATGTCCTGGTGCACATGGAGCCATTCGACGGCGAGGAGAGCCCGGGTGCCTGACGCCTTCGCGGCGCTGGTCGCCGATCGGTTCTCGGCGCTGGTCGAGGGGGCAGGGCCGGTGCTGCTCGCCGTCAGTGGGGGGCCCGATTCCCTGGCCATGCTCGACCTCCTCTGGGCCGCGCGGCGCCGACACGGCATCGCGCTGGAGGTGGTGCACATCGACCACGGCATTGGGGTGGAGAGTCACGAGGTCGCCGCTCGGGTGGCAGACGAAGCCGCCGCACGGGGAGTGCCCTTCCATCTTCGCGTGCTCGAGCTCGGCCCGGACACGACCGAGACGCGGGCCCGAGCCGCGCGTCGGGTCGCCCTTCGTGCGGTGGTCGAGGCGACGGGGTCCGTGGGGGTCGCCCTCGCCCATCACGCCGATGATCAGGTCGAGACCGTCATGCTGCGGGTGCTTCGCGGCAGCGGCCCGGCGGGCCTCGCCGGGATGGCCCCCAAGCGGGGGATCTGGCTCAGGCCGCTGCTGGAGTTCCCCCGGGCCCGGTTGGCCGGCTACCTCGCCGCTCGTGACCTGTCGGGATGGCAGGATCCCGCCAATGCCGACCGTCGTCACCTGCGCTCATGGCTGAGAACGGTGGCCCTTCCCATGCTTGAGGAACGCCTGCCGGACCTGCGCGAGCGTCTGGGCGAGATGGCCGATCAGGCGTCAAGCAGTCGGCGGGCATGGAATCAGGTGCCGGGGCTGCTCCCCGCCCTCGATCTGGCCGACGAGGCGGGAACGATTTCCGTTGCCGCCCCTCCGCTGCGTGGGTATCGTTCCGAGGTTCGACAGGCGGTGATCGCGGCGATGGCGCGGCGTTTCGGTGTTCCCTTGGGGACCAGGAAGCTGGTCCGGGTCGAGCAATTGCTCGCCGCAGGCCGCAGTGGCACGCGGGTCCGTCTGGGCAGGGCACTGGAGGCGGAGATGGCATTCGACCGGCTGGTGTTGCACCGACCGGCCCCGCCGCCTTTTGCCCCCGTGGAGCTGCCGACCGAAGGGGTGGTCGGGGTCGGGCCCCATCGCTTTCGCCTCGAACGGGCAACGGCGACGGCGGCGACACCGCGGCGGGAGGGAAGCGGCATCTCGTTGATGCCCGGCGCCTATGTGATCCGACCGTGGCACGCCGGCGACCGGATTCGTCCCTTCGGGGGAACGGGAACCCGCCCGGTCGTGGTGCTGCTGCGGGAGGCGAAGATTGCCACCGGCCGTCGCGCCGGATGGCCCGTCATGGTCCCCTCGGGCGATGACGCAACGATTGTCTGGGTTCCGGGCATCTGTCGGTCAGATGTGCTGGTCCCGCAACCTGGAGAGGATGTCCTCCGTGTCGAGTACGATCTCGCCTGAACTGCGTCGCCAGGCTGGAGGCCACAAGCTCCGGGTCGTTCTCGACGAGCGGACGATCGCCACGCGCGTGGCTGAGCTGGGGGCAGAGATCACGGCGGCCTACCCCGACGGTGAACTCCTTGTGCTCGGCCTGCTCAAGGGGAGCGTCATCTTCCTGAGTGACCTGGTGCGGCGCATCGATCGACCGCTGCACCTCGACTTCCTGGTGGCGAGTTCCTACGGTGACGCCAAGGTGTCCAGCGGTGTGGTCCGGCTCCTCTACGACCCCGAGACGCCGTTGGCAGGGAAGCACATCCTCCTGGTGGAGGACATCATCGACAGCGGGCGCACGATGCGGCGCCTGGTGTCACTCCTGGGTGAGCGTGGGCCGGCATCGCTGGCGATCTGCACCCTGCTCGACAAGCAGCTCATGCCGGACCCGCTGCCCGAACTTCGCTGGGTCGGATTCCCGGCACCTCCTGCGTTCCTCGTGGGCTACGGCCTCGACCACGCGGAGGACTTTCGACATCTCCCGTTCATCGGTGACCTGATTGATGGCTGAACAGAAGAAGACTCCCCCTCCCAGCGCCGGCTGGGGCAATGTCAGCAAGACCCTCGCGCTCTGGGCGCTGGGGGCCGTGCTGGTCATCGCCCTGGTGCAGGTGATGTCCAACAAGAACGCCCCGCAGGCCTTCACCTTCTCCGAGTTCTCCCGGCAACTCGACGGCGGCAACATCAAGGCCGTCGAGGTCGTCGACGGCAAGTTGCTGCGTGGCGAGTTCCGGGAATCGGTCGAGAAGGACGAGAAGCTGGCCAGTCACTTCACCACGCTCCTGCCGGTGGCGAACTCGTACGAGATCGTCCAGCGGATCCAGGAGTCGGGCGTCGAGATTGATGCCAAGGAGGAAGGCGGCGGCCTGATGGGCACGCTGATCTTCCTGTTGCCGTGGATCGTGATCATCGGCTTGTGGTGGTTCCTGTTCCGGCAGATGCAGGCGGGCGGCAACCGGGCCTTCTCCTTCGGCAAGTCCAAGGCGAAGCTGCTCTCGGGCGACACGCCGAAGATCACCTTCGCCGATGTCGCGGGTGCGGATGAGGCCAAGGTGGAACTGCAGGAGGTCATCGAGTTCCTCAAGGACCCGCAGAAGTTCACCCGGCTGGGTGGCAAGCTCCCGAAGGGTGCCCTGCTGGTGGGGCCGCCGGGGACCGGCAAGACCCTGCTGGCCAAGGCCGTGGCTGGTGAGGCGGGGCGACCGTTCTTCTCGATGTCCGGGTCGGACTTCGTCGAGATGTTCGTCGGCGTCGGCGCCTCGCGGGTGCGTGATCTCTTCGAGCAGGGCAAGGCGCATGCGCCGTGCATCATCTTCATCGACGAGATCGACGCGGTCGGTCGGCACCGTGGTGCAGGGCTCGGCGGCGGGCACGACGAACGCGAGCAGACCCTCAACCAGTTGCTCGTCGAGATGGATGGCTTCGAGTCGAATGACGGCGTGATCCTGCTCGCGGCGACCAACCGTCCCGACGTGCTCGATCCGGCGTTGTTGCGGCCCGGTCGTTTCGACCGGCAGATCGTCGTCGACGCCCCTGACGTCAAGGGACGCGAGGGGATTCTCGAGGTCCATGCCCGGACGATCCCGATGGCGCCCGATGTCTCGTTGGCGACGATCGCGAAGGGGACGCCGGGGATGGCCGGGGCGGATCTCGCCAACCTCCTCAATGAGGCGGCCCTCCTCGCTGCGCGCAGCGGCAAGTCGGCCGTGACGATGGAGGACCTCGAACACGCCAAGGACAAGGTGCAGTTCGGTGTCGAGCGCCGCTCGTTGGTGCTCACCGAGGAGGAGCGCCGGCTGACGGCATTCCATGAGGCCGGTCACGCCGTGGTCGCGATGAAGACCGCCGGAAGTGATCCGGTGCACAAGGTGACGATCATCCCACGGGGACGAGCGCTCGGCTTGACGGCATCGCTGCCGGAGACCGATCGGCACAACTACACCCGTGATTGGCTGGTGGGCCAGCTGGCGATGTTCTTCGGCGGCCGCGCGGCGGAGGAGATCGTCTTCGGCAAGGGAGCCGTGACCACCGGGGCGGGGAACGACATCGAGCGGGCCACCATGTTGGCCCGGCGGATGGTCACCCAGTTCGGGATGAGTGAGGTCGTCGGCTTGATGTCGGTGGGCGAGCGCGAGCAGGAGGTCTTCCTCGGCCGTGAATTCGGTCACCGGCGGGAGACCTCCGAGCAGACCGCCCAGATGGTCGATCACGAGGTGAAGGGACTGCTGGACTCGGCCTATGCGACGGCGATGCGGCTGGTGCACGAACACCGCGACCTGCTCGATCGGATCGCCGAGGCGTTGCTCGAACGCGAGACGATCGACCGCGATGACCTCGACCTGCTCAACCGGAATCAGCCGCTGCCTCCTCGGCCGACGCCGAGTCCACCCCCGGTCGCCTCCACTCCATCGGTGGCCACCACCGGTGAGCGCGACCAGCCGAGCCCGGTGCTTGGCGCCCCGCCGGCGAGGCCAGCCGGCGCGTGAAGGTCGTGCCGGTCTCGGTCCGCGATCCTGACGCGGTCCGCGACGCCCTCCTGTCCCTCGGATGGGAGGGCGATCTCGCATCGCTCACCGCCGGTGGGCTGGAGCTGGCCGGTTTTCGAGCCTCGGGCCTCGAGGCGGCGACCATCGAGGCGATGGTGCCCCTCGCGTCGCGCCTCGGCCTGGAGCTGGTCACCGGAGAGGACTGGCTGCTGCTGATCGGTCCCCGCGCGCGGCTCGGCGCCTTCGCCCGGCCCTGGGTGCAGCCCGAGCCGGTACAGGAGCTCGCGGCCGCCATCGGGATGGCGATGCCTGCCGAGGGCATCCCTCGCTGGCGGCACGCCGGCGGCGACCTGCTTCTCGATCGGGCAATCATGGTCGGGGTCGTCAATGTCACCCCGGACTCCTTCTCGCCGCCGTCGCGTGTCATGACCCCCGATGAGGGGCTCCGGTTGGTCGACCAGCTGCTGGCCGACGGCGCAACCGTCATCGACGTCGGTGGCGAGTCGACCAGACCCGGGGCGACCGCCGTCAGCGCCGAGGCCGAACAGGCCAGAATCCTCCCGGTGATCACCGCCATCGCGTCGCGGCATCCGGCGCTGCCGATCTCGGTCGATACGGTGCACGCCGCCACGGCCCGGGATGCCCTGGCGGCCGGGGCGACGATCATCAATGACGTCACCGCCGGTCGGCACGATCCGGCGTTGCCGGGCGTCGCGGCCGAAGGGCGCGCCGGCCTGATCCTCTCCCATTCGCGTGGCGCGGTTGGCACTCTCGCCAGTTATGAGCACGCCGCATTCGCTGGCGACGTGACGGGCGCGGTGGTCGCCGAGTTGCTCGACCAGGTCACCAGCGCGCGCGCGGCCGGGGTCAGGCCGGACGCCATCGTCCTCGATCCGGGCTTCGGCTTTGGCAAGCGCCCGGAGCAGAACTGGGTGCTGCTCCGGCAGCTCGATGCCCTGGTGGCCCTCGGCTACCCGGTGCTGGTCGGGGTGTCGCGCAAGCGTTTCCTCGGTGAGGCGACCGGCCGGTCACTCGAGGACCGCGACCGAGCCACCGCGGCCGCCAGTGCCTTGGCGCGAGCCCGGGGTGCCCACCTCTTTCGCGTCCACGATCCGGCGGCGGTCGCCGACGCCCTCGCCATCGCCGACCGGATGGTGTCATGATCAATCGGGAGCGACCACCGTACCTGGCCGCTGCCGCGGCGGCGGTGCTGGTGCTGGCTGGCTACTGCCTCACGCTGGCCCCGACCGTGACGTTCTGGGATGCGGGCGAGCTGATCGCCGCAGCCAAGACGCTCGGCATTCCCCACCCGCCCGGCACCCCGCTCTGGGTGATGCTGGCCCACGTCTGGGGTCTGCTGATCCCGGTCGGGGACTACGCCTGGCGGCTCAACCTGATGAGTGCCGTCGGCGGGGCGATCGCCGCCGCATGCTGGTTCCTCGTGGCGTACACCCTGGCTCGTCGGGCCGACCGCGCGGCTCCCCGTTGGGTCGCCCAGGGGGCCGGGATCGCCGCGGCACTGCTGACGGCCTTCAACTTCACCACCTGGCAGAATGCGGTCGAGGCCGAGGTCTACTCGGTCGCCATGGTGACCATCGGCGCGGCGGCCTGGTGCGCCGTGCGCTGGTGCGACCTGCGGGACGACCGTCGGGGCCAGCGGCTGATGTTGGTCCTCACCTACCTCGGGGCGATCTCGATCGGCAATCACTTGTTGGCGCTGCTGATTGGCCCGGCACTCGTGGCCCTGCTCGCTGCGGAGTCATGGCGGAACCCCCTGGCTGATGTCGTGCGCCGTTCGGCTGAGCACGCACGGATCGGCCTGGTGGCGGCCACCTGGCTGCTGCTGATTGCCCTGGGACTCGGTTCGGCCACGCTCACGATCGTGACCGGGGTGCTGGTGGCGATCGCGGTGGTCCAGGCCGGCCGGCATCGGCAACTGAGCTTCGCCGCCGCCACCCTGGCGATCGTCGTGATCGGCATCACACCCTACCTCTTCCTCTATCTGCGCGCCCAGCAGGGACCGTACATCAATGAGGCCGACCCCTCGACGTGGGATGCCCTGCTGGCGGTCATCCGGCGCGCGCAGTACCCCATCCGCACGCCCCTCGATGATCCGACGGTCGCACATGGTCCCGGCAATCCTGGTCGATCGTTGACCCTGCTGGGCTACCAGGTGGCCAACTACTTCCAGTACTTCGACTGGCAGTGGGGCCGCGGACTCGGCCATGGCCCCATCACGGCATGGCCACGCCTGCTGGTGACGGCCATCGCCGTCGCGCTCGGCGTGCGAGGCGCCCGGTGGCAGTGGCACCGGGACCGTGCCGGCTGGTGGTTCGTCGCGGTCGCCTTCGCGGTGACCGGCCTCGGCTTGGTGCTCTACATGAACTTCAAGCCCGGCCCATCGATCGGCTTCGATCGGTGGGCGGCGTTCAGTGATCATGAGGTGCGCGAGCGGGACTACTTCTTTGTCGCCAGCTTCGTCAGCTTCGCCGTCTGGATCGCCCTCGGCCTCGCCGCCACGGTTCGATCGGCGTTGCAGCGAGCCCCCACGTCGCGCTGGCCGGCGTGGTTCTTCGCCGCGGCCATCGTGCCGGTCGTGCTCAACGGCCCCGAGGCGTCGCGGCGGCACGGCCCGGATACGACCCTCGCGCGCGACTTCGCCCGGGCCCTGCTCGCCTCGGTGCCACCGGGCGGCATCCTCTTCACGTGGGGCGACAACGACACCTTTCCCCTCTGGCATGCCCAGGCAGTCGATGGCATCCGCCCCGACGTGATCCTGGTCTGTCTCGCCCTGGCGGAGACGCCGTGGTACCAGCGGCAGTTGCGCGAACTCGTCCCCGGGGCTGTCGATCGCGACGCCCTCCCCGCGGTGTGGCGTGACGTTCCGGGTCCGACGTGGGATGGGCCGGTGCACGCGCTGCGTGACGAGCAGATCGAGGCGTTCCGGCCGCAGCTCGCCGATCAGGAGTACGAACTGCCGTTGGGCGAGCATGGTCGGTTGCTGATCCCCGAGGGAGCCGCGATCTACGCCAAGGACATGCTGCTCTTCGCGGTGGTTTCCGCCAATGCTGGCCGCCGACCGATCGCCTGGTCGGTCACCGCCGCCCAGAAGCTCTTCGGGGCGTCGGTCATTCAGCAGGGCCTCACCCTGGTGATGCCGCTGGTGCCCCCGAAGCCGGCCGACATCGACACCTCCGCCATGCTGGGAGCCGCGACACCGCTCGATGTCCGGGTCACCACGGCGTTGATGCGGGAGTCCTGGCAGTTCGGCGCGCTGCTGACCGCCGACCTGCGTGGCCTCGATCCCAACGTCGGGTCAATGGCCGCCACCCTCACCCTGCCGTACGCCAGAACGGCGGTGGCGATGCTCGCGCGGGCCGACACCACCGCGGCGATCGAGATGCTCGAGACCGCAGCCCATCTCTCCCCGGGCCAGCCCGGTCTGGCGGAGTTTGCGCTTCAGTTGCGGATGGCTCGGGGGCCGTGACCCAAACCGTCTATATTTGTCGGCTATGCCAGAAGTGCCATTGTCAGAAAGACTTGCGGCCGTCCAGGCCACCGTCGCGGCCCGCCAACGGACCGGTGGGTGGTCGGCCCCACCGGTGATCGTGGCGGTGACGAAGACGCACGGGCCCGAGGCGGTGCGCACGGCGGTGGCGGCCGGGCTTTCGGCGGTGGGTGAGAATCGGGTGGCGGAGGCACTGGCCAAGCAGGAGCAGTGCCAGGGGCTGGCGGTCGAGTGGCATTTCATCGGGACGCTCCAGCGCCGCAAGGCCCGGCAGGTCGCCGGTCGGTTTGCCCTGGTCCATTCGGTGGATCGACTCGACCTGGCGGAAGAGCTTGACCGGCGCGTCGAGGCGGGTCGCCAGCCGGTCCTGGTCCAGGTGAACTGTTCGGACGAGCCGCAGAAGGGGGGGGTGGCTCCCGATGCCCTCGCCCCGTTGCTCGACCAGTTGCGTGAGCTGCCGCGGCTCGAGGTGCGCGGCATGATGACGATGGCGGCGTTGGGCGCGAGCGAGACGGCGGTGCATCGCA